>DAIRFU010000138.1:4436-12710 GCA_036794935.1 Kofleriaceae bacterium
CCGGGTCGTGGACGAGTGCCTGCGCGAGCTTCACGCGCTGCTTCATGCCGGTCGAGTAGCCATCGATCGGCTGGTAGCGCTTCTCCTCGAGGCCGGCGTAGTACAGCGCCGCGTGGGCGCGCTGCATCGCCTCGGTCCGCGGCAGGCCGGACAGCTCGCCGGCGTACGTGCACAGCTCGACCGCGGTCATCCCGGCGAGCAGCGCCTCCTGCTCGGGCATGTAGCCGACGCGATCGCGGATGTCGCGACTGTGGGTGCGCGCCTCGAGGCCGAGCACGCGCGCGCTGCCCTCGTACGGGATGAGGCCGAGCAGCGACTTGAGCAGCGTCGACTTGCCGGCACCGTTGGGGCCGAGCAGGCCGATGATCGTGCCGTCGACCTTCGCGACGATGTCGTGGATGGCGACGATCGCGCCGTAGCGCTTGGTGAGGCGCGCGGCCTCGATGAGCGCGGTCACTTCACGACCTCGAGGCGCACCCGCGCGACGCCGGCGTCGATGATGCCGAGCTTGCGCGCGGCGGCCTCGGAGACGTCGATGATGCGCTTCTTGCTGCCGAAGGGTCCGCGGTCGTTGATGCGCACGACAACGCTCTTGCCGTTGCGAATATTCGTGACCCGCACGCGCGTGCCCATTCGCAGCGTGCGGTGCGCGGCCGTGAGCGCGTTCTTGTTGAAGCGCTCGCCCGACGCGGTCCGATGCCCCTGATGCCGCGCGCCGTACCAGCTCGCGAGCCCGGATTGCACGCGACCGCTCGGCTGCTGGGTGGACCCGGGCGCCGGCTTCTGCGTGGACCCGCACGCGGCGAGCGCGAGCGCGAGCGCGACGAGCCAGGGCCTCACTTCACGCACCCGGCGCCGAGCGTGCGCCCGGCCTTGTCGAGTGCGGCGGAGCGCAGCTCGTGGCCGGTCGGCCCGTTCCCGAGCTTCTCGCGCTTCTTCTCGCCGTGTCCCGGCCCGACGATGTCGCGCAGGTATGCCTCGTACGCGAACGTGTCGCTGTGCTCGGTGGTGTGGCACTGCGACGCGCACAGATCCATTGGCGGGTTGCGGACGACCGCGAACGGCTTCTCCTCGCCACCCTTCGCGACGTGGATCGAGCCGGGGCCATGGCAGGTCTCGCACTGCACGTCGCGCAGGTTCTCGTTGTGCGCGAGGTTCGAGCCGCCCGGCTGCTGCCAGCCGGTGACGTGGCAGCCGATGCACTCGTAGTCGAACTGCTGGCCGCGATCGACGAGCGTCTTCCACGCGCTGGCGTGGCGGGTCGTCTTCCAGAAGTCGACCTGATCCTGGTGGCAGTCGCTGCACACCTCGCTGCCGACGTAGCTCGCCTTGCCCTTGGCGGGCCTGGGCACCGGCGTCTCGGCGGCCGCCTTGACGTTCGCCTGACCGGCCGCGAGGTCGAAGCTCTTGATCGCGTCGCGCACCGGCACGCTGCAGGCGAGCGTCTTGTTGATGCGGACCTGCTCGAGCGTGAAGAAGCTGCCGGCCGGCGGCACGACGAGTGGCGTGGCCTCGAGCTGCTTCTTGTGGGCACGCAGCGTATCGAGCTCGGCGCGGCGCGCGGCGACGAACGTCGGATCGGCATCCTTGTCCTGCGCGAACTTCGCGAGGTCGGCCTCGAGGCCGCGGATCTGATGATCGAGCTGAGCGAGCTTGCCGGCCGCCGCGCCGCGACCGACCGCATCGACGAGCGGGCCCTGACCCGGGCGCACGTAGACATCGATCGTGCTGACGACCTGACCGCGGTTGCCGGGCACGACGAGCCAGCCGTCGCCCACCTTCTCGGCCTCGACGTCGACGCGCTCCGGCTCGGGAGCCACCGCGCCCAGGCCCGCGACCGCGAGGTCGATACCGCCGATCTCGCGGACGAGCGCGACCGCATCGCGCTTCGAGGTCGCCTGCACGAGACCGACCACGATCTGTGCGCCGGCCTGGTTCAGGGTCGCGACGGCGGCCTTGCCGGCGGCGACGGGATCGCCCACCTTGACGTCCTTCAGCGCGTCGCGCGCGACGACGCCGAACACGCCGACCTTCGCGCCGCCGACCTCGACCACGCGCGGCGGTGCCGTGGGGATCGCGGGGTCGCTGACGTTGGCCGCCTGGCGGGGGAACCGGACCTTCGCCGGGCCCTGCGCGAGGTCGGCGGGCCCGAGGCCGACCGCGGCGACCTTCAGCTGGTCCTGGTAGATGCCGGTCAGGAGATCTGCCTTGAGCTCCTCCTGGGCGGCGAGGTGGGGCGGCACCGGGCTCTTGCTGTAGAGGAGCGAGCCGGCGTCGACCACGAGGACCGGCCGCCGGGCGCGGGCCTCGTCTACGAGCTTCACCGTCCGCGAGATGTCGCCGAGCGGATCCGAGGTGCAGCCGCACGGGCCGATCTGCCCGCGCATCTCCGCGAGGGCAAACATGGTAAAGGTCGGCGTGGGCGCGGGCCGGTGCTCGGAGGCCGAGCCGCCGCCTTTCACCTCTGATTTCGAGCAACAAGCGGCGGCTAGGGCGAGCCCCAGGACGGCCAAGCGCCGAAGCATGGCCGGTCATATAGCACGTTGACAGCCCCTAAGTGCCTGGGTAGATTGCGCCGCTCGCGAAAGAGGATCTCATGGCTGTTGCGCTCCGCATGTCCCGTCAGGGCAAGAAGAAGTCTCCGTTCTACCGCATCGTCGCCGCAGACAAGCGCTGCGCTCGTGACGGTCGGTTCATCGAGCTGCTCGGTACGTATCATCCGACCACGAAGGTGCTGAAGCTCGACACCGAGCGGTACCAGAAGTGGATCTCGGTCGGTGCGCAGCCGAGCGGCACGCTGGCTGCGGTCGTCCGTCGTACCGCGCGCGCGCAGAAGACAGCGTAAGCGATGGCTCGCGAACCCGATCTCGCGGAGCTCATCCGCTATCTCGCGGTCAACCTCGTCGACAAGCCGGACGAGGTGCGTGTGGAGCTCGTCGAAGAGCGCCAGGCCAACGTGTACGAGCTCGAGGTCGCCGAGACCGATCTCGGCAAGATCATCGGTCGCGGCGGCAAGACCGCTCGCGCGCTGCGCACGGTCGTGCAGACGATCGCGCCCCGCTCGCGCAAGCGGACCCTCGTCGAGATCCTCGAGTAACAGCCCTCCTTCGGGTGGCGTCGCGCCATCCCCCCAGCCATGCGCGGCGAAGCGCGGATCGAAATCGGCGGCATAGCGCGAGCGCACGGGATCCGTGGCGAGGTCGTGATCGTCACGCACGATCCGGACTCCGCCACGCTCGGCAGCGCCACGTCGATCTGGGTCGGCGGCATCGAGCGCAAGATCCTCCAGGCGCGCGACACGCAGCGCGGCTGGCTCGTCGCGCTCGAGGGCATCGTCACGCGCAACGACGCCGAGGCGCTGCGCGGCAAGATCGTCGAGGTCGATCGCGAGACGCTCGAGCTCGGTGACCAGGACATCTTGCTCGACGATCTCGTCGACTGCGAGGTCCGGCTCCCCGACGGCACACCCTGGGGCACGATCGCCGAGATCATGATCGGCTCGCACCAGGACCTGCTCGTCATCCACGATGGCGAGGTCGAGCGCCTGCTGCCGCTCGTCGATCAGTTCGTCACGAACATCGATCTCGAGGCTGGCGTCGTCACGGTCAGTCCACCGGCGGAGCTGCCCGAGAGCCGGCGATGAGGTTCTCGGTCGTCACGCTCCTGCCCGAGCTGATCGAGCCGTCGCTCACCGCCGGGGTCGTCGGCCGCGCGCGCGAGGCCGGCGTGATCGCGGTCGAGTCGATCAACCCGCGCGACTTCACGAAGGACCGCCACCGCACGGTCGATGACACGCCCTACGGCGGCGGCCCCGGGATGGTGATGAAGGCGCCGCCGCTGCTCGCCGCGATCGCGAGGGCCTGCGAGCCGGCCGGTGGCGAGCCGCCCGCCGGGGAGGGCGACAGTCCGGCGCCGCCGGGCCCCGCGCCGCAAAGCCCCGCGCAGCGCGCGAGGCCGCACCGGATCCTGCTCTCGCCCTCCGGCACGCCGCTGACCCAGGCGCGCGTGCGCGAGCTCGCAGCGCTCGACCACCTCGTCCTCGTGTGCGGCCGCTACGAGGGGATCGATCAGCGCGTCATCGATCTCGGGATCGACGAGGAGCTGTCGATCGGCGACTACGTGCTGTCGGGCGGCGAGCTCGGCGCGCTCGTCATCATCGACGCGGTCGCGCGTCTCGTGCCGGGCGTGCTCGGCGAGCCGACGTCCGCCGATGACGAGTCGTTCTCGGCCGGCCTGCTCGAGTACCCGCAGTACACGCGCCCGCAGGAGCTCGCGGCCGACGACGTGCCACCGCCGCTGCGCGACCGCACGGCGAGCCCGCTCCCCGCCGTGCTGCAGTCGGGCAACCACGCCGTGATCGCCGCGTGGCGCCGCCAGCAGGCGATGCTGCGCACCGCCGCGCGCCGCCCCGATCTGTGGCGAGGCTTCCGCGCGACCAAGGCCGACACCAAGCTGTTGCCGCCGCTCTGCGCGCGAACCCACGTCGCGCTCGTCCATCACCCGGTCGTCGATCGCACCGGCGCGGTGGTCACGACCGCGCTGACCAACTTCGACATCCACGATCTCGCGCGCTCCGCGATGACCTACGGCCTCGGCGGCTATCACATCGTCACGCCGATCACGTCGCAGCGCGAGAAGGCCGAGCACATCGCCCAGCTCTGGATGGCCGACGCGCAGGGCGAGCATCGCGCGAGCGCGCTGCGCCTGATCCGCACCGCTGACTCGGTCGAGGCCGTGATCGAGGAGCTGACGGCGGAGGCGGGGATCGCCCCCTTGGTGGTCGCGACCTCGGCCCGCGAGGAGTCATTTCCGGCCGCGGCGCGCCGGACCAGCCCCGAGCTGGTCGCCGAGGCCACCGTCGCACCCGCGCCGGTGCTGATCTTGCTCGGTACCGGGTGGGGGCTCGCCGATACGCTCATTCCTTCGGTATCTCGGGTGCTTGCGCCGATCGAAGGAGCTTCGCCGTGGAATCATCTGTCGGTGCGATCCGCCGGGGCGGTAATTCTCGACCGTCTGTTCGGCAAGCCGGCTTGACGCACAGGGGGGTTCTCCCGTAGAACCCTGCGTCCAATCGGCCGATTCTCGGCCAGCTTTCTCGCCTTTGGCAGGGTTTACGTATGAGCGCTCAGCGGATTCTCGACTCGATCGAAAAGAGCCAACATCGCCAGGCTCCCCTCCCGGAGTTTCGTCCGGGTGACTCGATCAAGGTATGGGCGAAGATTCGCGAGGGTGAAAAGACGCGCCTGCAGGCCTTCGAAGGGGTCTGCATTCGCCGCGTCTCGAAGGGCTCGCGCTCGACGTTCACCGTACGCAAGATCTCCTACGGCGTCGGCGTCGAGAGGATCTTCCCCGACAACTCGCCCAACATCGACAAGATCGAGGTGCTCCAGCGCGGCCGGGTGAACCAGTCGCGCCTGTATTACCTGCGTGACCTGTCGGGCAAGGCTGCGCGCATCAAGGAGCGCGAGGGCACGAACGAGTCGGCGCCGGCCGCCGCCGCGGCGACGCTCGCGGCCGATGGCTCGGCCATGGTCGTCGAGGGTGCTGCGGCACCCGCCGAGGGCAAGAGCCGGCGCAGCAGGCGCAAGAAGGCCTGAGCCTCGGCCGACCAGGTCCGCGTTTGCAGCGAACCTGACGCGCGCTTCGGCGCGCTTTTTTTCGTTCAGAGCCGCCAGGCGTCCCTGATGTGGACGATCTCCGCGCCGGTGATCGCGACCACGTCGAAGCGCGCCTCGTCGAACCGCGGCCGGCGTGACGCGAGGTAGTGCATCGCCGTCCGCGTCACCCTGCGCCGCTTCGACCAGCCGACCGCGTCGAGCGCGCTGCCGTGGTCCGCGTTGCGGCGGCTGCGCACCTCGACGAACACGAGCACACCGCGGTCACGCGCGACGATGTCGAGCTCGCCGACCTTGCATCGATAGTTGCGCTCGACGATCTGCAGGCCCCGGCGCACGAGATGATCGACCGCGCGGTCCTCGCTCGAGGCGCCCACCTCGACCGTCGACCGACCCTCGCCAAATACCGTCGCCCGCATCGCATCGGTCTACGCGACGGGTCTGACGGTCGCACCGAAAACGAAAACAGGCAGCCGCGGAGGCTGCCTGTGTCAGGTGTCCGGCCAGCGGACGGTTACGACTTGCAGAGCGGCCCGCAAGTCCGTCAGGACTTGCAGAGTGGATATTGCGCGTTGCCGGTACGGCCCGACAGATTGCAGCACGCGTTCGCCGGGTCGTTCGAGTCGCAGGCGAGCGGCGTCGCGAGCGTGCCCGACTCCGGGATCACGATGTAGTCCTTGCAGATGCAGAACTTCTTGCAGCAGAACGGGCCGACGGTGACGGCGACGCCGCACGTGAAGCCCGTCTTGCAGGGCGACTCGGGGACGCGCTCGCAGTCGTCAGCGCTCTCGCACTCGGCCGTGCAGAGGCCGGCGTTGCCCTCCGGGTACATCGAGCCCATTGGTAGCTCGCGACCGAGCGGCACGCGCAGACAGGTGCGCGAGACGCAGTCGAGGGACGGCGACGCCACGACAACCTCCGACGGGGCGGGGAGCGCCGTACCGAGATCGCAGAGGCGTCCGACCGGCTCGCCGGTGCATCCACCAAGGCAGACGAGGCCCGCGAGCCCCAGGACCACCGCAAGTCGAATCATCGGGCCCGATAATAAAGACACTGATACGGCAGTCAAGCGAACGACCACGAACAACGTCTTGTCGCGGTTGGGGGATCCGTTTTCTTGCATTCTGCGCGTTGGTGTCGGAGGTGCCCAGGACCCGTCATCGCCTCGGACAGGCCCGGTCATCGCGCAACGCGATGCAGCAGCCGCTGCAACCGAAGCGATCCTTCATGTGTCGGTATCTGGTCGTCGGCTTGACATGTACCCATCAGGACATCGATGATTTCCGCCGCGGAGGAGCCTTGATGCGCGTGAAAACTCTATTGATGGCAGCACTGGTGGGCGGCCTTATGGTCAGCACCGCCTACGCTCAGAAGAAGGCCGATAAGGACACGGACATGGAGTTCGAGCCCGAGAACGTGGCGTCCACGCCACCCTCGAAGACGCTCGAACGCGCCATCAAGCTCTACGACAAGAAGGATTTCTTCTCGGCGTCGATCGAGCTCAAGAAGGTGCTCGACGGCGAGAGCGGCGACGACGCGAAGAACAAGCAGCGCGCCGAGTTCTTCATGGGCAAGACGCTCTACCAGATGGGGTTCTACGCCGGCTCGCTGGCGTACTTCGACCGCATCGTCCAGGCCGGCGCCAACCACACGTATCACGCGGCCGCGCTCAAGTGGCTCGCCGCGCTGTCGCGCGTGCTGCCCGAGACGTCGGGCATCCTCGAGAAGATCGGCACGTACGATCCGAGCGCGCTCAACGATCCGTCGCTCGCGAGCGTGAAGGACGAGCTCCTGTTCCTGCTCGGCCGCCACTACTATCGCAAGGGCGGCGATGGTGACTTCGACAAGGCCATCGGGCTGTTCCAGCAGGTCGATCGCCAGAGCGACTTCTTCATCAAGGCGAAGTTCTTCGAGGGCGTGACCTACGTCCGCAAGTACGAGGGCCGCCCGGCCGTCGATGCGTTCAAGGAGATCCTCATCATCGGTGAGGAGCGTCCGCCGCAGTACTCGAAGGACGACGTCGACAACTACCGCGAGCTCGCGCAGCTGCAGATGGCGCGCGTGTTCTACTCGACGCAGCAGTACGACACGTCGATCAAGTACTTCGAGAAGCTGCCGCAGGACTCGGCCGACTGGGCGGAGTCGCTCTTCGAGGCGTCCTGGGCGTACTTCATGAAGAACCTCAACTCGAAGGCGCTCGGCAACATCCACACGCTGAACGCGCCGTACTTCGAGAACCAGTTCTACCCGGAAGCGGTGCTGCTCCGCGCCGTCATCTACTTCCGCTACTGCCTCTACGATCAGGCCGAAGAGGCGATCGCCGACTTCAACGAGAAGTACGGCCCGCTGACCAAGAACCTGCTCGACATCGTCAAGAAGTACGAGGACAACGCGGACTTCTTCAGCTACGTGCAGAAGGTCCGCCAGAACAAGGCGGGTCTCGACCCGGTGACCCAGCGCCTCGTGATGAGCGTGCTCAACGACAAGTCACTGCTCAAGACGTTCGCGTGGGTCGACGAGCTCGACCACGAGCTGGCGATGCTGCAGAAGAGCGACAAGGCGTGGCAGACCACGCAGGTCGCCGCAGTCGCTCTGGATCGCCTGCCCCAGCTCACCCGAGGGCTGGCCGCCCTTGCCCTTGGGGGCCATCAGCTTCCAG
>DAIRFU010000731.1:0-3510 GCA_036794935.1 Kofleriaceae bacterium
CGCCGCGAACGGGCCGTGCTCGTCGAGGTAGCTGTCGCCGTTCATCCGCCACACGTACGCGGCGAGCGGCGCATCGCCGCTGTACTGCGTCCACAGCACGCCACGCGCCTCCGCCAGATCGCCCGCGGACACGCCGAGCGGGAAGTGCGGCGCCTCGGTGAGGCCGTCGGGTGCCTCGAGCGGCGGCGGTGCGTCGGGCGCCGGCATCGCGGCATCGGGCATCACGGCGTGCCCATCGGGGCTACTGCATGCGGCGAGCGTGATCCCCGCTGCCATGCCCTTGAGGATCGTGCGTCGGCTCGGACGGTCTCCGTTCATCCCGCGCGCATGATGCATGCGGCCCGGCGCGCTCGCAGCAACAAAGCGCGTGTCACCGAGCCGTAACGTCCGTATCGTCGCCGAGTGCCAGGATCTGGGTGGGCTGGTCGCGGCGGTCCAGGCGGGCGGCGCACGTGCGCGAGCACGTGACGGTGCTCGCCGGGCGAAAGCGCGAGCACCTCGCGATCACGAGTCCAAACGGCGTCTGCTCGCACTCGATCAGCTCGAGGTGCGCAGTCTCGGGGCAGGTGATGAGGCGGTACATGGCCCTTCCAGTGTGCAGTAGGCGCGCCAGGGGCGTGCACCGCAATGATTGCGGCCGGCAGGTCGCTCGCGCAGCGGGTGCGCAAAAAGTCAATCGCCGCGGCGCTGCCAGCGCGCGACCTCGGCCTCGTCTGGCCAGTCGAGCTGGCGAAAAAAGTCCCGGAAGTCGGTGCGTCCCCACGCCTCGAGCGCGACGAGCACCATCCGCGGCAGCACGCCGAGGTAGCGCCGGCCGACCTTCTTGCGCAGCGCCATTCGCTCGCGGAACTCGTCCTCGATCTGCTGCGCGACCGCGTGTTCGGCGTGCGCGACGTACGCCTGCACGCCCGCCGCCGGATCGTTGCAGTGCGCGGGTGGCGAGTAGACGTAGAGCGTGCCGCACGGCGTCGGCCGCGCCGCGTAGATCGTGCAGCGCTCGCGCTCGTCGAGGAACACGCACGGTACGCGCCAGCCGTACGGGCTCGCCGTCTCCATCGCCTCGGCCCGCGCGCGTAGCTCGTCGCGCAGCGCCGGCGTATCGCGTCCGGCCGCGATCAGCTCGGCGGCGACGACGATCCCCTCGTAGAGCCGGGCGACGACGATCGACTGGCAGCACGCCTTCGTCGCGGTGCAGCTGAAGCACTGCACGACCGGCAGCTTCTGCTGCTTGCCGACGAGCCGGGCCTCCTTGGTCGCGCGCCCGTTGATCTCGGAGATCATCGCCTGCAGCGACTGCAGGATGCCCTCATCTTCGACGAACTGACCGAGCGTGCGGGCCTCCATGACCGGAGCGTCCCATGCTACGAGGTAGAAGTGGCACGCCAGGTCAAGCAGAGTGCGACGCTGTCGGTCGGCGGCGACTCGGTGCGGCTCGCAGCCGTCGCCGACACGCACTCGCAGCCGCATGGCAAGACCGCCGAGCGCCTCGCCGAGCTCGCGCCCGCCGCGATCCTCCACGGCGGAGACATCGGCGAGCTCCGGGTCCTCGACGAGCTGCGCGAGATCGCGCCGGTCTACGCCGTGCGCGGCAACATCGATACCCACGCGCGCGATCTACCCGACGTGCTCGTGCTCGACATCGTCACCGGCGGAGCGGACGCGGAGCAGCGCGGCCTGCGGATCTTGATGACCCACATCGCGGTCTACGGCCCGAAGCTGCGCAGCGAGGTCGCGCGGATGGCGAAGACCGAGCACGCCGGACTCGTCGTGTGCGGCCACTCGCACGTGCCGTTCATCGGGCGCGACCAGGGCCTGACCGTGTTCAACCCCGGCTCGGTCGGGCCGCGCCGGTTCTCGCTGCCGATCGTGCTCGGCACGATCGATATCTCGCCGCGCGGCGTGAAGCTCCAGCACCTCGAGGCCGAGACCGGCGCGGTCTGGCTGCCGCCAGGTTAGAACAGGTTAGAACAGCGGAACCGGCGCCTTCGTGAAGAACTTGTTCGCGGTGCGGAGCTTGCCGTCGCGCGAGTCGTAGTCGCGGTACCCGACGACGATCACGCCGTCGCCGCCGTACATCGCGTTCCGCGCGAGATCGATCAGCTCCGGGTCGGCCCCCGATGCCTCGAAGTCCACGCCGGTGATGTTCGCCGACAGGTTCGAGTTCAGCTTCTGCTCGGTAAGGCTCGGGCACGGCGCGGTGATGCAGCGCAGGCCGTTGTCCTTCACGAGCGTGAACACGCCGTCGACCCACTCGGGCTGGCTCGCGACCCACACCTCGGTGACCGCGACGGACAGCGCGCGGTCGTCCGCGCTCGGCACCACGGAGCCGCGAACGAGCAGCGGCTTGCCCGCGCGCAGGTCGTCCTCGTAGCCCTGGGCGACCGAGGTCGGCATCGCGGTGCCGGTCCAGTCGATCGTGTGCACCTTGCACTGGCTCGTGGTCGGGCCACGGCCGCACTGCGTGGACGAGCGGTTGGCGCGCGACACGAAGAAACCGGTGCCGCAGTCGGGGCCCGCATCGAGGCTGCACGCGCGCGTATCGGGGATGAGGTTGTAGTACGTGAATACGCCAGCGCCGCCGTCCTTGTCGGCCTTGCCGGCTTCGCCGTCGGCCGCGGTCTCGCCGGCGAGCTCGTCGCCGGGTTGCGATTCCGCGCAGGCCGGAACCAGAGTCGAAGTCATCAAAGCCAAGAAGAGAGCGGTGCGCATGATGGCGCGCGCCTCGTGCATCGCGCAGGCCACGCGGTGCGTCGTGGAATCTTCATGCTCTACACTGCCCGTTGCCTGGCCATTGCATTGGCCATGGCGACTGGCCGGGTCTGCGTAGCGCATTCACTAGCTGTCGTCAGCGCAGCTGCGACGCGCCGACCTTGACGACGAGCGTGCGGCGCGCCTTGCGGCCGGCCTCGTCGGCGACCACGATGGCGTGCGTGCCGGCGCGCGGCGTCCAGTAGACGCGCTCGTTCGCGGCGGCGGTGCCGACGAGCGCACCGTCGACGAACCACGACAGCGTGCTCGCGCGCGTCGAGGCCTGGAGCGGTACCATCTGCTGCGTCGCGGGCACGCCCGGGATCAGCGTGATGACCTGACCGAGCGCCGGCGTCATCAGGATCGGCGCGTCGACCGGCGGTGCGCAGCTCGCGGGTACCTCGGGCACGGCGCGGTGGCGCTCGACGAGCCACGCGGTGACGGCGCTCGGCAGCGCGAGGTAGCTCTCGTCCCCGGCGGCGGGGGTGACTCCGGCCGCCTCCGCCTCGGACGAGGCGCGGCAGACCTGGTGATACGGGCACGGCTCGGTCGGCACGGCGTGGACCGACGCGCGCACCTTCACGCGGTGCGTGCAGGCATCGGTCGCGATGTGACCGGAGTACGCGCAGACCTCGACCTCGACGAGGTCGGCGGGCGGAGTCGGCGGCAGCGGAGCGCGCGAACGATCGGCGAGGCCCTCGAGCACGTCGAACAGGAGCGGGCCGGCGGCCCCCGAGCCGACCAGCTCGTAGCTCGGCGTCT
>DAIRFU010000139.1:0-12648 GCA_036794935.1 Kofleriaceae bacterium
CTTGAGGCAGCGCGTCTCGGTCAGGTAGCTCTCGGTCACGGGTTGGCTCCTGACGAAGGCAGAGGCTGCACGATCGGCACGGTGCCCTCGACATTCTCGGGGAGCGGCATGTCGCCGTCACGGCGTGGCACGTCGCGCAGCGACCGGATGTACTCGACGACGGCGCCGACCTCGGGCGCGGTCAACAGGCCCTGATAGCTCGGCATCACGGCCTTGAAGCCGAGGTGGAGCTGGGCCGCCGGATCCATCATCGAGGCCGTGAGGTACTGGTCATCGGCGATCACCGAGCCACCTTTCTCGAGCGGGATCACCGCGCCATAGAGGCCGGCCCACGTCGGGCCGATGTGCGGCGTTCCGTCTGGCGTGTGGCAGCGGAAGCAGCCGGCCTTCGCGGCGACGCGCTGGCCCATCACGGCGAGCGACAGCGGCTCCTTCGGGGCTGCCTCGCCGGGGACCGGCGCGGCCGTCATCACGGGGCCGGCGATCGCGAGGCGGTCGAGCCCGTCGAGCGTGTGCTCGTACTCGGCGTCATCGAGCGCGACCACCTCGGCGCGCATCGTCGAGTGGCCAGTCCCGCAGTACTCCGCGCAGTACACCGGGTAGCGACCGGCGTGCTTGACCTCGAACCACATGGTCGTGCTCCGGCCCGGCACGACGTCCTGCTTGACCCGGAACGGCGGCACGAAGAAGCTGTGAATGACGTCGCGCGAGGTCATCACGAGCTTCACGGGGCGGCCGACCGGCACGTACAGCACGCCGTTGGAGCCGGCCCCGTTCGGGTACGCGAAGCTCCACATCCACTGCTTGCCGGTGACGTAGATCGTCATGCTGTTCGGCGGCGGCTCGGCGATCCGCACGTACTGGCGAAAGCCGATCACCCACCACAGCACGAACAGCGCGAGTAGCCCGCCGAAGACCGACAACTCGAACCCCATCGACAGGCCGCCGCGCGTGTGCCCCGCGCGCTCGTCGGGCGGCAGGTCCTTGCCGTTGTGCGCACCTTCGCGGTACTTCACGATGAAGTACAGCGTCGCCAGCGCGACACCGGCAGCGCCGGCCATCGTCGTGATGATCACGAAGTAGTGCAGCCAGTCGATGCCCTTGGCGACCGTCGAGGCCTGCTCGGGCAAGAACAGCAGCTTGCGGAGCATCTCGTTCACGGGGACCTCCTGCGCCGCCGCTCCCACAGGAACAGCAGCCCGATCGACGACATCAGCGCGAGCATCACGCCGCTGCCGCCGATCTTGAGATACGTCGCGATCGTGTCGCGGTGCGCGCGCAGCGCCGGGTCGAAGCGGAAGCAGCCGAGCACGGTCTCGGGGATCGAGGCCTCGAATACCTGGCCCTTCGCCGCGGCACGCAGCGCGGCGGCGACCTGGATCGGCGGGTACTCGATGCCGTGCAGGTAGCGCGCGATCCGGCCGTCCGGCGTCAGCACGAAGATCACGGCCGGGTGCGCGAACTGCTCGGTGTGCGGATCGTACGTGTAGCGAAAGCCGAGGCTGTCGGCGAGCGCGCGGACGGGGTGTTCGGCGCCGATCAGGTACGTCCAGTCGGCGTTGTCCCCATGGCCGATCTTCTGCACGATGTCGCGCCGGCGCGCCGCGGCGCTCGCCGCCTCCTCGTCGGGATCGATGCTCACGCTGATGACGCGGTAGTCGCGGCCGAGCTCGAGATCCATCGCGCGCACCGCATCGATCGCGCCGCGCAGCACCAGGCTGCACAGCATCTTGCAGCGGACGTAGGTGAGCACGAGCAGCACCGGTCGCTTGCCGTCGAACAGCGAGCCCAGCTTGACGCGGCGGCCCGCGGTGTCACCGAAAGTGAGGCCGAGCGGCACGCGATCGCCGACGTGAGGCTCGATCGTGGCGCCGGCGAGCTGAGGCGGCCGGGCGATGTCGCCGGCGGCGGGGCCCGCGGACGCGAGCACGGCTGCGAGCGCGAGCACGTACGCGCGGCTCATCGCGCCCCTCCCTGCTCCCGCTCGCGAGCGAGCAGGAGCCCGAACGCGGTGTCGATCGGGACGTGCACGATCTCGCGATTCCGATCGACCCAGCCGTACGACGACAGCCGGGCCGCGGCCTGACGGTGCATGTCGAGGCCCTGCGCCTCGGTGGTGAACACGCGCGTCTCCATCGCGTTGACCTCGCCCGGCACCTGCGCGGGCGGCTCGCCCCGCCACACGACGCCGAGCTCTCGCGAGTGACAGTCCGCGATCCCGTAGGCGATCAGGCAGCCGATCACGATCGACACGACCACACCGACGCCGACGGCGATCACGGCCTTGCCCGGGATGAGGTCCGCTTCCTGCGGCGGATTCTTCATAGCTTGCTCCGGTACACGGCGCCGTCGGCGAGGAACGGATCGCGTACGGGGATGATCGGCAGGCCGTCGTGCCGCCACGCGGCGACCGCGACCGACGTGCCGACGACCGCCGCGAGCGCGGCGAGATCGAGCCAGGAGAACACCAGCCAGCCCTGGACGTGGGATGGGATCACGAGCCAGTAGACGTCGACGAGGTGCATCGCGATGAGCCACCAGCCGGCGAGCGCCATGGCGGCCGGCCGGAACTTGACGGCCTTGGGCAACAGCACGAAGAACGGCAGCGCGAAGTGGCCGATGATCAGGACCCACACGAACACCGCCCACATCCGCGACGTGCGCAGCAGGTAGAACGTGACCTCCTCCGGCTTGTTCGCGATCTGGATCAGCAGCGCCTGGAAGAACGCGCAGTACGCCCAGAACACGAGGAACGCGAACAGCATGCGGCCGAGCGCGTGGAAGTGGTTCGGCGTGATGATCGTGTGTCCCGCGTGGTGACGCCAGGTGCGTGCGGTCAGCACCGTCACGAACGCGATCGCGGTGAGGAAGCCACCGCCGAACAGCGCGACCGGGAACATGCTCGAGTACCAGGTCCCGTTCAGCGTCATCAGCCAGTCGATCACGGCGAACGTGAACGCGAGGCTCACCGCCGGCAACATGCCCGATGCAAACCGCCGCTCGCGACCGAGCGCCTCGACCGGATCCGCCGGCGGCGGCGCATCGGTGTCACGATCCCGGCGCAGCGACCAGCCGCGGAGCAGGCGGGCCGCGATCAGCAGCACGGCAAAGTACACGGCGGCGCGGATCGCGAAGAACGGGATGTTGAGGAACGCGGAGCGGTGCTCGAAGATCTCGCGCTCGTGCGCCGGCAGGGTGGCGGCCGGGGTGTGCCACGGGTACAGCGCATCGATCCCGAACAGCAGCGGGATGAAGAGCACCACCAGCGCCGGCAGCGGCAGCATGACCGCCTCCGTGGTGCGGCGGACCACCGACATCCAGCGCGCGTTCGCCGCGTAGCCGATCATCAGCAAGATCAGCGCGCCGACCGCGGTCGTGAACACGAACGCGAACGCCATCAGGTACGACAGCCAGGTCCGTGCCGGATCGACGACCAGGCCGATCGCCAGGAGCACGAAGCCGATGACCGCGACGACCATCGAGATCAGCGCGAGGCGGCGGCCGCGGAACACGGGCGAGCCGATCACTTCAGCCACGTGCGTGCCTCCTTCTGGATCGGCTGCGGCAGCTCGCTCAGCCCGACGTGCTGGGACAGCCGGAGCGCCTCGAGATAGGCGACGACCGCCCAGCGATCGGCGACCCGCAGCTGCCCGGCGTACGACCGCATGAGGCCGAACCCCTCGGTGATCACCGTGAAGATCCTGCCCGGCGGGTACGTATCGTAGGGCGGCGCCAGCAGATCCGGCGGCTTGCGGAGCGTCATGTTCTCGGCGACCTGCGAGATGCCGTTGGCGAGCCGACCGTGGCAGGCCGCGCAGTAGATGTTGAACCGATTCTGGCCGCGCACGAGCAGCGCGCGATCGAGCGGCACCGGGATGTACGTCACGTACCCGGCGTCGGTGGAGCCGCGCATCAGATCGCGCGGGCCGAGCTCCGCGTCGCGCGCCACCGTGCCGCCCGGCGGCTCCATCATGATCGTGCCCTCCGGACAGACGTCACACGCCTCGTAGCTCGTGAACCGGGGCTGATCGATCATTCGCTCGAGATCGAACTTGTCGCAGCCTGCGAGCGACGCGAGCACCGCGAGTGCGAGGACGACCGTCCACTTCATCGGTAGCCCTCCGGGCTGCCGAGCTGTACCGCGCCGCACTCGTTCAGCATGTCGCGCGTGCGCACGTCGTCGTACGCCGGATCGAGCATCGAGACCTCGAGCCAGAACCGGTCCCGGGTGACCGACTCGAAGCCGGGCGTGCTCTGCACGTCATCGGTCAGCCGGCCGAGCTTGCCGTACGCGAGCGTGCCGAAGAACGCGGTGAGGGATGCGAGCAGGACGCCCATCTCGAACGTGATGATCACGAACGCGAGCGGGAAGTGCGGCGGCCGGCCGCCGACGACCAGCGGGTACAGGTACGCGACGAGGAACCACTGCAGCAGGTACGCACCCACGGCACCGGCGATGCCGACGCCAAAGATCACGTACGGCAGCCGCGAGTGCCCATCGCCCAGCGCGCGGTCGACCTCGTGCGACGGGAACGGCATGTACGCCTCGATCTGGCGGAAGCCCTCGGCGTGGAGCTTGTGGATCGCCGAGACGATCGCCTCCTCGGTGGCATAGGCGGCGAGCAGCCGGTCAGCCATGGCTCGCTCCGCGCTCGCCGCGCTCGCCGCGCTCGCCGCGCTCCATGTCGTGCTTCATCTCGCGCATCTCCGACGTCGCGATGATCGGGATGAAGCGGAGGAACAGCATGAACAGGAACGTGAAGAACCCCATGGTGCCGAGGAGGATGCCGAGGTCGACCCAGGTCGGCGTGAACGTGGCCCACTGCGACGGCAGGAACTCGCGCTGGAGGCTCTGCACGATGATCATGAAGCGCTCGCCCCACATGCCGAGGTTGATCAGCAGGGACAGGCCGAACAGGATCCACGCCTACCTGCGCACCTTGCGCCACCAGAACAGCTGCGGCACGACGACGTTGCAGACCATCACGATCCAGAACATGAACGCGTTCGGCCCGGTCGGCCGCGCGACCCAGGCCTGGTACATCTCGGCCGCGTTGCCCGAGTACCAGGCGAGGAACCACTCGAGCAGATAGCCGTAGGCGACGATGAGGCCGGTGACGAGCGTCAGCTTCGCGCAGTTCTCGAGGTGCTTCTCGGTGATGAACGCGTGCAGCTTGAAGATCGAGCGCACCGGGATGACCAGCGTCAACACCATCGCGAAGCCGCTGAAGATCGCGCCGGCGACGAAGTACGGCGGGAAGATCGTCGAGTGCCATCCGGGCGTGAGGCCGATCGCGAAGTCGCTCGACACGACGCTGTGCACGCTGAGGACGAGCGGCGTCGCGAGGCCGGCGAGCACGAGGTACGCGGCGCGGTAGTGCCGCCACGAGCTCGCCTTGCCGTTCCAGCCCAGCGCGAACAGGCCGTAGATCAGGCGCCGGCGCCGCGTCGGTGCGTTGTCGCGCAACGACGCGAGGTCCGGGATCAGGCCGAGGTACCAGAACAGCAGCGACACCGTGAAGTACGTCGACACCGCGGCCGCGTCCCACGGCAGCGCGCTCTTGACCTGCGGCCACACCTCCATCTGCGAGGGGTACGGGAACAGCCAGTACGCGAACCACGGCCGGCCGAGGTGGAGCACCGGGAAGATCGCGGCCTGGATCACCGCGAACAGCGTCATCGCCTCGGCGAGCCGGTTGATCGACGTGCGCCAGCCCTGCTCGAACAGATAGAGGATCGCGGAGATGAACGTGCCGGCGTGGCCGATACCGATCCACCACACGAAGTTGATGATCGCGAACGCCCACGCCACCGGGATCATGCTTCCCCAGAGGCCGATGCCGGTCACGACGGTGTACGCGATGAGCGCGAACAGCATCAGCGACATGCCGCCGGTGACCATGAACGCGATCGCCCACCCCGGCCCGCCTGGGCGCCAGGTGGTACCGAGGAGCCGCTCGCCGAGGACGGCGTCGGTCGGACGTCCGATCAGGATCGGGTCGCTCATGACTTGTCGCCCGAGGTTGGATTCGTGATCTTCGCCAGGTACACGGTGCGGGGCCGCGTGCCGAGCTCGTGAAGGACCGCGTAGTGACGCGGCTGCTGGCGGAGACGGACGACGTCGGTCTCCCCGTGGGTGAGCAGGCCGAACGTGATCGCGCGCGTCGGGCACGCCTGCTGGCACGCCGTGACGACCTCACCGGGACGGATCTCGCGATTCTGTCGCCGCGCGTCGATCTCCGCGCCGCGGATGCGCTGGACGCAGTACGTGCACTTCTCCATCACGCCACGCGCCCGCACGGTGACGTTCGGGTTGTGCTGCAGCTGGACGGTCTTCGGAGTGGCCTCGGTGTAGTCGAACCAGTTGAACCGCCGGACCTTGTACGGACAGTTGTTCGAGCAGAACCGCGTCCCGATGCAGCGGTTGTAGATCATCTCGTTGAGACCGTCGGGACTGTGCTGGGTCGCGTAGACCGGGCACACGTACTCGCACGGTGCGTCCTCGCAGTGCTGACAGAGCATCGGCTGGTGAACGACCTCGACATCCTCGCCGCGCTCCTCGCGGTACATGTCGATGCGCAGCCAGTGCATCTCGCGGTTCGCGATCACGCCGGACTTGCCGACGACCGGGATGTTGTTCTCGGCCTGACACGCGATCACGCACGCGCTGCAGCCGGTGCAGATCGACGTGTCGATCGTCATGCCCCACGACGGCATGCCCTCGAACTGCTCCGGCAGCGCGCTCGGCAGCGGCCCCCACAGGTGCTCGGTGAACTGCGGCTCGGCGCGGTAGTGCGCGAGCGTGGTGGCGGGCGCGATCTCGCGGCCGTCCTGATCGAAGTGGGTCTGCGTGCGCGCGATCGGCTGCCGCTCGCCGGTCCGCTCGATCACCGCGATCGCGTACGGCACGCGCGCCGGACGCAGCCGGTAGAGGTCGACGCCAACCCCCTCGGCCACCGGCCCGGCGCTCCAGCGTCCGTAGCCGAGCTCCACCGTCACGCAGCCCTCCGCGTGTCCCGGCAGCACGTAAACCGGCAGCTCGGCCCGGCGCTCGCCCACCTGCACGCGCAGGACGTCCTCGGTCTCGACGCCGAGCTCGCGTGCGGTCGCCGGTGCGAGCAGCGCGGCGTTGCCCCACGTGATCTTGTCGAGCGGCTTCGGCAGCTCCTGCAGCCACGAGATGCCGGCGAACCGACCGTCGAAGACGGCGGGCGACAGCTCGAAGGCGAGCTCGAGCTGGTTTGTGGCCGGCTCGATCGGTGCGGATGCGCGGGCGGCCGTGCGCGACGGATCGACACCGGCCGTCACCGGCTGAAAGCTCGTACCGGCGAGAAGTCCGAGCTTCAGCGCCCGCATCCACACCAGCTCGCCGTCGCCGCCCCGCGCGTAGCGCTCGCGCAGCATGTCGTGCGCCGAGGGTGTCGGGTCGCCGGTGAACGCGGCGAGCAGCTCGGCGAGGCCGATGCTCTCGTACATCGGCCGCAGCAGCGGCTGGACCAGCGAGATCGTGCCGTCGTGCGCGCGCGCGTCGCCCCACGCCTCCATGTAGTGGGCGAGCGGCACGAACCGGCGGCAGCGCTGCGACGTCTCGTTCGGGCCGAGCCCGGCGTAGATCGTGTCGGGGACGAGCGAGAGCAGGACGTCGAGCGCGAGCTCCGGGGCCGAGTAGACCGGGTTCGCCTCGGCGATGACCAGCGTGCGGACCTGGCCGGCGTGGATCGCCGCCGCCAGCTCGCTGATGCCGTCCCCGAGCGGTTCGATGATCGCCGGCCGCGTGAACACGACCGTGCTGCCGATCGCGCCGATCGCCTCGTTGATCGCGTTGCCGAGCAGGTGGACCGCCGCGGGCTGGCGATCGCCGACGATCACGAGCGCGCGCCCGCGGTGCGCCGCGAGATCCGCCGCCGCGCGCTCGACCCAGCGCCGGTGACGCGCCGGTAACGCCGCCGCCGCGGTCCGGTCGCCGCGTACCATGGCCAGCAGTGCCGCCGCGAGCGGCCCGATCTCCGAGGCGCGCGCGGGCAGTCGATGATCGGCGAGGCTGCCGGTCGGCGTCGGCCGCGGCTCGGCCGCGTGCAGCCGCGCGATGTCGGTCAGCGGCCACTGCGGACGCCTGCGCTGCGCGAAGTCGCGCGCCCACCGCACCGACGCGGGCATCGCGGCCATGAAGTCGGCATCGAGCGCGACGACGACATCGGTATCGGCGAGGCGGTACTGCGCGTCGAGCGGCTGGCCGAACGCGAGCCGCGCGCCCTCGTGGACCTCGCGGCGTTCGGCAGGCGAGTAGAACGCGAACCGTGCCCCGGGATGCCGCGCCCGCACGCGCGCGATCAGGTCCTCGACGAGCGGCGAGCTCTGCGGGTGCATGAGGAACCACAGCCCGGGGATGCGCTCGCGCTCCGCGATCCCGCGGACGACCTGGTCGAGCGCCAGCGGCCGGCCGAGCTCGAGCGGCCCCTTCGCGCGGTTCGGATCGTAGAGATCGAGGATCGACGCCTGGTGATACGCGTTCGTCGCGCCCAGGCTCGTCGGGTGATCGGGGTTGCCTTCGACCTTCGTCGGCCGCGCCTCGTACGTCTTGACCACGAGCCCGGTCGCGATGCCGTCGATCACCATCGCGGTCGCGTACTCGACCGGCACGCCGGGCGTCAGCTCGGGCGGCTGCTCGACGCGCGGCATGATCCGCTCCTTCGGCGGCTCCATGCAGCCGGAGAGCGGCGCGGCCGCGAGTGCCGCACCCGCCGCGAGCAGCTTCATCATCTCGCGCCGGTCGAGCTCGTTCGGCGGCTCGTCGACGCCGACCGCGAACTCGGGCTGCTCGGGCGCGAGCACGCGAAGGCGATGAGGTGGCGGTGACGGCTTCATCGGTGGCACGCGGTGCAGGTCGTGAGCGGTGTGATCGAGCGATCGCCGACGGGCATCGGATCGAACATCTGGCGCGTGGCGCCCCACATGTTGCTCGGGGGCGTCGCCGGCTTCAGGTCACGCGCGGTGCGATGGCAGTCGACGCACCAGCCCATGGTGAGCGGCTGCGTCTGCACGACACGAGCCATCTGCGATACGTCACCGTGGCAGTGCTCGCACGCGATGCCCTGGGTGACGTGGACGGAGTGATTGAAGTAGACGAAGTCGGGCAGATCGTGGACGCGCTTCCAGTTGATCGGGCGCCCCGAGAAGTAGCTGCGCCGCACGACCTCGAGCAGCGGGCTGTCGTTCCAGATCTGCGTGTGGCATCCCATGCACACGGCGGTCGCCGGCACACCGGCGTTGGGCGAGCGCTCCGCCGACGAGTGGCAGTACAGACACTCGATCCCGTTGTCGCGCACGTGGTGGCGGTGGTCGAACTCGACCGGCTGATCCCACGGCACGAACTGCGACGTGTTGTAGGTCGACCGCACGTACAGCATCGGCGCGAGCACCAGCACGACCGGCGTCGCGAGCAGCACGACCAGCACGATGCGATAGGCCCCGTTGGCCCAGCGAGGATAGAGCGGCGGGTACACGCGACTGGCGTGGCTTTGCAAGCAGCGGTCCGCGCCGCCCGGTAGCAGCCACCCGGGCTCCTCTGTACCGAGCGTGAAACTCCCGCACGGCGCGACGTGGGCGCTCGTGCGCGGGTCGGTCCGCCGGCTACCGCGTCACGCGCACGCGGCCGGCAAGCTCGCGAGCTGGCGGCCGACGATGTCGTCATCGAACAGGTGCGCGATCTCGGGTGTCGCCACCCGCTCGGCATAGAGGCGGATGAGCTCGCCGATCTCGCCCATCCGCTCGTCGCAGTGGACGACATCGCGGGTGCAGCGCTGCCGCCACGCGGTCGCTCGCTCGCGGACGCTGCGCGCGAGCTCGCCGGGCCGGCTGCCGATCGACGTCGGCGAACGCACGAGCTGACGCATGCACGCGTCACGCGCGATCGCGGTCGTGACATAGCGATCGAGGAGGTCGTCGAGGCAGTAGCAGCGAGCCTCGTGCGGTGCCGTGCGCTCGATCGTCTCGGCGAGCGCGGTCAGCTGCTCGAGACCGGGACTCGCGGCATCTGCCTGCTCGAGCCGGAGCTCGCGAGCTTCTCGTCGAAGTCGGCGGTGCCGCTCGTCGCGGTGGAGCCGAGCACGGCGCACGATCGGACCGCGCGCGGCGTAGCCGATCGAGATCGCTACGAGCAACGCCGCCGCGACGAAGACACCCGCAAACCACACGAATGCCCCCAATACGACCGTTGCGAGGACGACACTCTTCTTGCGACCAGAACGCATGTCTCCTCGTCGATCCAAGCCACGTGCCTCCAAACGTGCGAGATCGTCGCGTGCTCCCGTGGTCCATGCGATGCATCGCATCGGACCATGAAGAGGATCAAGCTAGCGTTGATCCTGCTCGTCGCCGCATGCGGCGAGCGAGCCGCGTTCCGCCCGACGGAGAATGTCGTCGCGGAGGGCACGGGCGGGCAGCCGGCTGCTGCCTACGAGATCCGCAGCGAGCCCGGTGAACAGCCGCGCGCGACCGTACAGGTGTGGTCGCGGGGCGCGACCCGGAACGCCGACCGTACGTACGTGGACCTGACGCTCTCGGTGCGCAACACCGGGAACGCGCCGATCCAGCTCGCCTCGGATGCCCTGCTCGTGCAGGCCTTCACGGACGAAGGCGCCCCCCTTCCCGACGGCCAGCTGATCGACATCGATCCGCGGCGCCTCGATGTCGCGCCCGACAGCGCGCGTGACTTCCGGGTGCGCTTCGCGCTGCCTTCGGCGGTCGATCCGGACCGGATCGGCTCGCTCCGGCTGCGCTGGGCGTTGTTGCACGACCAGGGTGGCCGGTACGTGCAGTTCACCGACTTCCGGCGGATCGAGGAGGCTCCGTCGGCAGTCTACGTCAGCTACTACGACCCGATGTTCGGGTTCTACGACCCGTTCTGGTACCCGCACTCATTTCAGTACCGAGTCCCGGTTCAACGCGTGATCGTCCACGACCACGTCCGCGATCATCGGGCGCCGCGGGCGGCGCGCCGGTAAGGGGACCCGTCCAGGAGATCGATCATGGCAACTATAGGAACTACCCCCGGCACTCCGTATCGAACCACCACGACCACGGGCAACACACCGAGCACACGCAACGAGTGGGCACGCTGGGTAAACATCGTGCTCGGCGCCTGGCTGTTCATCTCGGCGTTCATCTGGCCGCACACCGCGTCCTCGATGACGAACACCTGGATCATAGGCCTCGCCATCGTCGCGGCGGCGATCATCGCGATGTACGTGCCCTGGTTCCGCTGGGTGACGACCGCGCTCTCGATCTGGCTGTTCTTCTCGACGTTCGCGTTCGCACACGTGACGACCGGAACGATGTGGAACAACGCGATCGTCGCGATCATCGTGTTCCTCGTCTCGCTCGTGCCGAGCGGCGCGCACACGATGTCGCGACGGACGCTCGCGACGGCGACGTGACTCAGGCGGTGACGGTTCCCGGCAGCGCCTGCGCGACGGCGGCGAGCGACGCGCGCGCCCGCGTGGCGGCGAGCCGCAGGATCTGACGGATCTTCGCGAGGTCGATCGGCTTCACGAAGTAGTCGTCGAACCCGGCTTGCTTCGCGCGTGCGCGGTCCTGCGGCCGGCTGTAGCCGGTGACCGCGACGATGTAGCGGTCGCGGCTGCGCGGATCGGCGCGCAACGCGTTGACCACCTCGTACCCGCTGATATCGGGCAAGCCGATATCGAGGACGATCAGCTCGGGATCGAACTCGCGCGCCGACTTCATCGCGTCGCGACCACGTAATGCGCGTTGCGTTTCGTAGCCCATCGTGCGGAACAGCACCGAGAGCACCTCGGTTGTATCCGGGTGGTCATCGACGACGAGGACGCGGTGCACCTCGCCCTTTACTGCCCGACGATCTGTCTCCATGGCTGTCCGTCTCCCTCTACGCGCAGACCGCACGCGTGATGTCCATAAACAGGATCGGGTGTGGCGCCGTCAACCGTGAGTGCCGATGAACGTCGACTGCTGCACCGTGCGGCGGTGACACAGGTCGCATCGCGAACCGAAAGGGGCAACACAGCCGCTACACCCGAGCGCGAGATGCACACTCGGTTTCGGGAGCGACGAGGGCCGTGGGTGTGCGTGCGGGCGCGACGCATGCAGTTGCGCCCGGGATGGCGCGCAAGAACCTCCCGATCGTGGGCCGCTGGCCGGTTGCCCGGCAGCTCCGCGAGGCGGACGCGTACGGGCTCGACGGCACGGCGCGTTCGCCGCGTACCGACGGGCTGCGTCCGCGCACCGAGGACGCCGATCAGGTCGTGCGGTCGATCTGTCCGTACTGCGGCGTGGGCTGCGGCCAGCTCGTTCACGTCAAGGCCGGCAAGATCTCCAACATCGAAGGTGATCCAGACTCGCCGATCTCCGAGGGCTGTCTGTGCCCGAAGGGAGCGGCCACGATGCAGCTCGTCACCGGAGACCATCGGGTGCAGCACGTGCTCTACCGGCGCCCCGGTGGCACGGCGTGGGACACGCTGCCGCTCGAGACCGCGATGGAGATGGTCGCCGATCGCGTGCAAGCAACGCGCGAACGCACGTGGCAGGAGGCGCTCGACGATGGTGCGCCGGTGCGGGCCACGTTGGGCATCGCGCACATCGGCGGCGCGACGCTCGACAACGAAGAGAACT
>DAIRFU010000732.1:0-3497 GCA_036794935.1 Kofleriaceae bacterium
TCGGCGCGGTCGCCGAGATCCCCGCGAACGTCCGCGCCGGCATCGTCGATCTGCTCCAGGGCGCGCTGACCCGCGACACCCGCAAGATCGTCGGCGCGATGAAGCAGATGGGCTTCGTCGCGCGCGGCGCGAACGAGCAGATGTTCGAGCAGGTGATCGAGTACTTCCACCAGCGGTTCCAGGAGAACATCTCGCTCGACTCGCTCAACCTCAAGGACATCAAGTTCGATCCGCAGAAGGGCCTCGAGAGCGTCGCCGATCTGCGCCGCATGGACATCTCGTTGCGCGAGCTGTCCGAGAACTTCCACATCCCGAAGGAGATCATCGTGCTCGAGCGCACGCTGCTCCTGCTCATGGGGCTGTGCACCGAGCTCGACCCGACGCTCAACCCGATGACCGTGATCCAGCCGTACGTCGAGCGCTTCGTGCTCGGCGACGAGGGCGACTGGTCGCAGCTGCTCGTCGAGACTTCGAAGGATCTCGTGCTGTCGGTGACGGCGCTGCCCACCGAGCTCCGCAAGTTCATGCGCGCCGCGCACGCGGGCGAGCTGCAGCTCAGGTTCAAGAACCTCGAGACGTCGAGCCAGCTCATGTACCGGCTCGGTCACCAGATCATCTACGTCGCGATCGGGATCGCCGGCGCGTCGTTCGCGGTGATCCTCGAAGGGCGCGGCGAGTACGTGCGCGCGGACTGGGGCTGGTGGACGGCGCGCGTCGCCGGCGTGCTCCTCGTGTGGAGCTGGTGGTCGTCCCGCAACCTGCTCCGCCGCCGCTGAGCAGCTACGTAGTGTTACGTAGCCGTGGCGCACCCGCACTGCGCCGGGCTGCCACACTTCAAAAATCCGGAGCTGGCCAGCTTACAGACACATGGCCGCGATCCACGCATCATCTTCGCGTGAGGGCGAGGTGGCTCACGTGCGTGCTGGTGTTGTTGGCCGGGTGCGATGTCGTGTTCCGGATCGATCGGCTGAGCGCGACCGATGCCGGGCCCGGATCGAGCGACGCGATCGACGCACCGCCGGTCGAGCCGTGCGCGGCGGGCATGCACGACGAGGATCACGATGGCCACGCCGACAAGTGCGACCTGTGTCCCGGCATCGCCGACGACCAGAGCGACGCCGACGGCGATGGGGTCGGCAACGCGTGCGATCCGAACGACATCGCGCCGCACGAGCTCGCGCTGTTCTTGCCCATGGCCGATGATCCGCAGGGCTGGACGCCGGTCGAAGGAGGCTGGACGCGCGATGGCGAGAGCATGGTCTGCGCGACCACGGGCGATCCGGGCTACAGCGTGATGGTGTTCCAGGGGACGATGCCCGACCCGCCGTTCGTGCTCACGTACCACTACAGCGTCGACGCGATCGACGACATCGACAGCTCGCTGCAGGTGGTCCTCGATAGCAACCCCAGCGGTGACGGCATCCTGTGCGGGCACCGACGCCACGACCTACCCTCGATCCATGACGTCGTCCGGTCGACCTACGGCGCGGTACCGATCTCCGAGGAGACCGACCTCGCGCCCGTCAAGGTCGGTGGCTACCGCGTGACCGCGACGTACGACCGCGACAGTGTCCGCTGCGCGATTGCCTCGGACGACAACACGGTGGCGGGGACCGTGCAGCTCGGACTCACCCCGCAGCCGACGCCTGGAACACTCGCGTTTCGGCTGCTGCGGCTCGGCGTGCACCTGCACTACGTCGCGATCTACAAGGAGCTGTAGGAGCTGCCCGACAGCAAGACGATCGCGGCGATGATCACGAGCACGCTGGCGAGGATCGTGCCGGCGAGCCGCGCGACCTTGGCCCAGTCGATGGGCGAGCTGCCGAACACGATCTCGGCGCGCTGGCCGTGCACGATCGCGCGATACGGCGCGCCGCGGTAGCGGTACGCGAGCACCCACGCGGGCAGCGCGACACGCGCGGTGGTCTGGCGCTCGAGCAGGCACGAGACGTGGAGCTTGCGGTGATGCCGGCCGGGGATCTCGTGCTCGCGCACGCGCCGGCGCGCGAGCAACTCGATCGCGCGGTGGATCTCGCGGCGCGCCGCCGACCGCTGCATGTCGAAGCTCTCGATGATCTCCGGTACCTCCACCTCCGGTACCTCCATCGCAGCCACCTCGCCGGGGATCGCGGGTGCGTCGACGGGGATGGCAGCCGCGAGCTCGTAGGCCGGACCGAGCCGCGCGCACTCGTCGTGGCGCAGGCCGCGCGACGCGGGGACGACGATGTCGTCGAACGTCTGCCGGGTCTGGCCCGCGTGCGGCGCCCACGCCGAGCGCTCGGCGCCGGCATCGGAGTCCGCGGTCCACGTCACCGCCGCCTCGGCGCTCACGATCCAGGCCGCCCAGCACAACGGCGTCAGCGACTCGAGCACGGCCTCCTCGTGCAGCAGGCGGGGCGCGAAGTAGCCGCGGTGTGCGAGCCAGCGGCGCACCGCGGCGGTCGCGGCCTCGCGATCGACGACGAACGGCACGCGCAGCGTCGCGGCCTCGATCGGATCCGCCGGCTCCTCGAGCGTCATCACCGCGCGGCAGAACGCGCAGGCGGGCGCCTTGTGGTGCGCGTCGAACGCGATCGCGGCGCCGCACCACGTGCAGCGCAGGATCTGGACACGCGGCCGCTCGACCGCGGCGCGCACCTCCCGGACCGGCAGGGCGCACACCGCGCAGCGCAGATCGCCAGGCTCGAGCGGGCTCGCGCAGCGGCTGCAGCCGGCCTCGCGTGCGGCGGCGACCGTCACGACCACCTCGTGTAGATCGCGTACGCGAGGGCGGCGAGCGCGGCGGCGAGCACGATCGCGCCGAGCGCGACCCGCCACGCCGACAGCGGGACCTTGCCGGCGATCGTGCCGGTCTGGCCGTTGATCACGACGCGCAGCGGCGGCGCACCCTCGCGATAGCGCAGCGCGAGCACCCAGACCGGCACGAGGATCGGATCGAGCGACTCCCACGCGACGCGCGTGTGCCACGCCAGATCGCTGTAGCTGTCCCCCGGCAGAAACCTGCGCAGCCGGTCGCCGACCTGCTCGACGGCCTCGGTGCGGCTCGCGCGCTCGCACACATCGGCAGATCGCGACGGCTCCTCGACGATCCAGCCGGAGACCAGGGCCGGTTCGAACCGGCGCATCAAGCGCAGGTCGAACGGCCCCGTGCGGGCGAGCTCGCGATCGGAGAGGCCGTGCGACGCGCTGACGAGCACATCGGTGATGTAGCCGACGTGGCGGCCGGCGAGCGGGCGGTACTCGGTGCGCCGCACCGGGCGCGTGCGAGTCTCGGTCGTGCCGTCCTTGTCCGTGTGGCGGTAGGTCTCGGTCTCGGTGTAGCCCTCGCCGATCTGCGCGTGGAACTCGGTGTGCGCGGCGGCCGAGTACAGGTACGCAGGCACGTAGATGCCGCGCATGTCGAGGACGCTCGCGCGCTTCAGCGCGGGATCTGCGAACCACGTGCGGTTGCCGGCCTAGCGGCGCATCTCGCGGCGGGCGCGCTCCGCGGCGATGCC
>DAIRFU010000733.1:0-3497 GCA_036794935.1 Kofleriaceae bacterium
CGTGCTGACGGCCGACCGCAAGCCGCACGAGATCTCCGACATCGCCGACCGGCTGCGGACTCGCTTCGCCTGGGGCCTGCTCGCCGACATCGAGCCGCCGGAGCTCGAGGTGCGCATCGCGAGCCTGCGCAAGAAGGCCGCCGTCGAGGCAGTGACCCTGCCGGACGACGTCGCGCTCTACATCGCGACCGCCATCAAGAGCAACGTCCGCGAGCTCGAGGGCGCGCTGATCCG
This sequence comes from Kofleriaceae bacterium, assembly GCA_036794935.1. Classification (GTDB taxonomy): domain Bacteria; phylum Myxococcota_A; class Polyangia; order Haliangiales; family Haliangiaceae; genus JABFXX01. Next base: position 235 of record DAIRFU010000733.1, read on the forward strand.
GCTCGCCGCGTACGCGTCGCTGTCCAAGCGCCGCATCGACCTCGAGTTCGCCCAGGAGACGCTGGGAGCCGCGCTGACGCGGCCGCGCGAGGTCATCACCGTCGAGACCATCATCAAGGCGGTCGCGAGCTACTACGGCCTCAAGCCGAGCGACATCAAGAGCGACCGCCGCCACAAGTCGCTCGCGAACCCGCGCGCCATCGCGATGTACATCTCGCGCCACCACACCAAGGACAGCTATCCGGACCTCGCACGCGCGTTCGGCGGCAAGCACCACACCACCGTCATCTCGGCGGTTCAGAAGATCGCGGAGCGGCTCAAGGACGACGCGTCGCTGCGCTCCGAGATCCACGCCATCGAGTCGATGGTCCTGAGGTAATCCGCCTGTGCGTTTCCCTGTGCCTCACCCTGTGGACCAAACCTGGACGGATTGCACCGCCCCGGTTGTCCACATGTTTGCTTCATGGCATCCACCGCACACCGACGACGTCAGACCCTCGTGCTGTGCTCTCGAAAGCTTCATGACACCGGGTGGTTGCCGAGTTAACCACACGGTCCACAGGACCTACTGATCCTTACTTCTATGAAGATCTTAAATCTGATCTAAAAGAAGAGCAGCACAGAGCGGACGGGTGACCATGGAATTTCGAATCTCGAAAAACGAGTTTCTTCGCGGACTGCGCCTCGCGCAGGGCATCGCAGATCGCAAGAGCACGATGCCGATGCTCGCGAACGTCCTGCTTCGCACGCAGGGCAAGAACAAGCTCCTGGTCGCAGCGACCGACCTCAACGTCTCGCTGACCGCCGAGCTCAAGAGCGAGAACGCGCACGAGGGCGGCATCACCCTCGGTGCGAAGAACCTCTTCGACCTGATCGCGAACGCGCCGGGTGACGACGTCACGCTCAAGAAGGCGGACAACCACTGGGCGGAGATTCGCTCGGGCAAGGTCACGTATCGCATCGTCGGCATGCCCGACCGGGACTTCCCGAAGGTCCCCGACCATCGCGAGGCGCAGTACTCGCAGGTCGAGAGCGCCGTCGTGAAGGAGATGATCGAGCGCACGCTGTTCTCCGTCTGCAACGACGAGACGCGCTTTCACCTGAACGGCGTGTTCTTCGAGAGCGATGGCAGCAAGGCGCGCATGGTCTCGACGGACGGTCACCGGCTCTCGAAGGTCGAGCGGATGATCGCCGACGGTCCCAAGCTGTCGGCCGGCGTCATCATCCCGAAGAAGGGCCTGCTCGAGATGAAGAAGGTCCTCGAGGCAGGACCGAACAGCAAGCTCGCCATCAAGACGCCGCACCTGTTCCTCGTCCAGGAGGACATCGCGCTCGCGGTCAAGCTCATCGACGCGCAGTTCCCGCCGTACGAGCAGGTCATCCCGAAGGACCACAAGAAGGTCATCACGGTCGACCGCTCGCGCTTCATCGACGGCCTGCGCCGCGCCCAGCTGATGTCGTCGGAGACCCGCGGCGTCAAGGTCGCCGCGACCCGCGAGGGCATCACCATCACGAGCGACAACCCGGACCTCGGCGAGGTGCGCGAGGAGATGGACGCCGAGTACAACGGCGAGCCGATCGCCATCGGGTTCAACCCGAAGTACATGGTCGAGCTCCTCGGCCAGATGGCGAGCGACTCGGTGACGCTCAAGCTCGGCGGCGAGCTCGACCCCGGCCTCGTCGAGCCGACCGGTGGCGACGCCTATCTCGGCGTCGTCATGCCGATGCGCATTTGATGCGTGCGTATCGAGCTGCTGACAGCGAGCGGCGTCCGTAACCTGCAGCCTCTGCAGCTCGCGCCGCGCGAGCGCTTCAACGTCTTTGTCGGCGACAACGGCCAGGGCAAGACGAACCTGCTCGAGGCGATCTATGCCGTGGCGGCGCTGCGCTCGTTCCGCACGTCGCGGCTGGCCGACCTGATCGCGTTCGGCGGTGACGAGGCGCGCGTCGGTGCCCGCGTCATCAAGGACGAGCTGACGCGCGTGTACGAGCTCACCATCGGGCCCACGGGCCGCCGGGTGCTCCTCGACGGCAAGGCGGCGCGGCCGCTCGCTCGCTACTTCGGCGGCTTCAACGTCGTCGTGTTCACGCCCGAGGATCTCCAGCTGCCGCGCGGGTCACCGGGCGAGCGCAGGCGCTTTCTCGACCGCGTCGTGTTCAACGCGCGGCCGGACTACCTGGCGAAGGTCCAGGACTACGAGAAGGTCCTCAAGCAGCGCAACGCGATCCTCAAGCTCGCCTCGCAGGGCGCGATGATGCCGGCGCGCGTCGACGAGATGCTCGCGATCTACGACCTCCAGCTCGCCGACCACGGGCTCGCGATCGCCACGGCACGGGCGGCGCTCGTCGACGAGATCCGCGGTGGGCTGGCGGCCGCGTTCTCGGCGATCACGCACGGCGACCGGCAGGCGAGCGCGAGCTACGTCTCGAAGACCGCGGGCGCGACCGTCGACGAGATCCTCGCGCACCACAAGGCGGGCCGCGCGAAGGATCTCGCCACGCAATCGACGCAGTTCGGGCCGCATCGCGACGACCTCGCGCTCGCACTCGATGACCGCGACGCCGGGCTGTTCGCGTCCCAGGGCCAGCTGCGCGCGATCATGCTGGCGTGGAAGACGGCGGAGCTCGCGGTGCTCGCGCGGACCCACGGTGACCAGCCGATCTTGTTGCTCGACGACGTGTCGAGCGAGCTCGATCCGGCGCGCAACGCCTACCTGTTCGAGCACCTCGCAAACCAGGCCGGCCAGGTGTTCATCACGACCACGCACGAAGGTCATGTGTTGCTGGCCCGGGACCGGGCGGATTACCGCATCCAGAACGGCCAGATTTCCTCGTGAAATCCGGCACATGATCCCTTTTTATGTAAGCCGCGATGTGGTAAGCAGTCAGCTCGCGGAAGGCGGCCGTCCGAATGGCTGATACCACAGCAAATTCACAGGCTTCAGAGACAGCGTACGACGACAGCTCGATCGGCGTCCTGAAAGGGCTCGAAGGGGTGCGCAAGCGCCCCGGCATGTACATCGGTGACACCGACGACGGCACTGGTTTGCACCACATGGTCTTCGAAGTTGTGGATAATTCCATCGACGAGGCGCTGGCCGGTCATTGCAACGACATCAGCATCACCATCCACACCGATGAGTCGATCACCGTGCGCGACAACGGTCGCGGCATTCCGGTGGATATCCACAAGGAAGAAGGCGTCTCCGCAGCCGAGGTCATCATGACCGTGCTGCACGCCGGCGGTAAGTTCGACGACAACA
>DAIRFU010000734.1:0-3496 GCA_036794935.1 Kofleriaceae bacterium
CGACTACGGCCCGCTGATCCAGCGCATGGGATTGCAGGGGCGCGTCGCATCGATCGCCGGCACGGAAGTCACGACGGCGCGGCCGCTCCCGAGCTTCCCGTCGGGCGTCGGGCACTTCAACGGCTGGCCGCTCGTGCCGCGGCCGCAGAGCCGCAAGAACGGCGCGCCGGAGGACGAGCAGAACGAGCCCAACGTGCTCTACGACCGCCTGCGCGGAAGCGGCGCCCGCATCGTCCAGATGAACCATTCATTCTCGGTGGGCCAGGGATTCCTCGGGGCGATTGGCTTCGACGCGACTCGGCCCGTCGGGGTTCCGCCCAACGACGCACTGCAGCGCACGTCGGCGCTCGGCGGGACGGGGATCCACATGTCCTCGCACACCTCGGCGTGGATCACGAGGCCGAGGTCCGGCAGATCGAGGCCGCGCGCGGCGACGTCGGTGGCGACACACACGCGGGCGCGGCCGTCGCGCAGGGCCTGGAGCGCCTGGTTGCGCTCGCGCTGCGACAGCTCGCCCGACAGCGCGGCCACCGCGAAGCCACGCTCGCTGAGGTTCGCGGCGAGACGGGTGACGCCGTCGCGGGTCGCGCAGAACACGAGCGCGCCCGGCGCGTCGTAGTAGCGCAGCAGGTTGACGACCGCGAGGTCGCGCTCGCGCGGCACGATCGGGATCGCGTGGTACTCGATGTCGCGGTGGCGATCGCCCTCGCCGCTCGTCGCGATCCGCAGCGCGCCCTTCTGGTAGCGCTTCGCGAGCGTCGCGATCTGCTTGGGGATCGTCGCCGAGAACATCAGCGTGCGGCGCTCGGTCGGCGCCGCGTCGAGCAAGCGCTCGAGGTCCTCGCGGAAGCCCATGTCGAGCATCTCGTCGGCCTCGTCGAGCACGACCGCCTCGATCCGCGCGAGCACGAGCGCGCCTCGCTCGAGATGATCGCAGAGCCGGCCGGGCGTGCCGACGACCACGTGGACTCCGTGCGCGAGGGCGTGCTGCTCGCGGCGCGGATCCATGCCGCCGACGCAGGTCGCGAGGCGCGCGCCGGTCTCGGCGTACAGCCATGCCAGCTCGCGATGCACCTGCTGTGCGAGCTCGCGCGTCGGCGTGACGATCAGCGCGCGCGGTGCGCCCGCCTTTTCGAACCGCTCGGCGTCACCGAGCAAGCGCGGCGCGAGCGCGAGCCCGAACGCGACGGTCTTGCCCGACCCGGTCTGGGCGGACACCAGGAGGTCGCGGTCGGGCGCGGCGGCGAGTACGGCGGCCTGGACCGGCGTTGGCTCGGCGTAGCCCTTCGCAGCGAGGGCACGGCGCAGGCTAGGATGGGCGTCGGAGAACGGCAGGCCGGCACCCTAGTTGGTCGGAGGGCCGGGCGCAATGGCCGACGGCCGGCTCCTCGCGCGCGGCGTCGCTTCTCGTCAGCGCAGCAGCTTGGCGAGCACCTCGAGCAGCGCGGCGCGATCGAAGGGCTTCTCGAGCGTGGGATTTGCGACCTGCTCGAAGAACGCGCGGGCCTCGTCCGTGAATCCGCCACCCGTCATGAACACCATCCGACCGACCTGATCGGGCGCGATGGACGCGAGCTCCGCATACAGCTCGATGCCGCCGATCTCGGGCATCATCAGATCGCTGACGATCGCATCGAACCGCTCGCCTGCGGCGACGAGCGCGAGCGCCTCGCGCGCGCTGCTGACCACGCTGACGTCGTGTTCCGCGAGCATCCGGCGGATCGCCTTCGCGAGCGTCGGCTGATCATCGACGATCAGGATCCTGCAGCGTCGCGCAGTCTCGATGACACCTGCTGGTCCGGCCAACGTGCGTACGACTGTATCATCAGGGGGCGTACGGGCGAGGTTCCGAAGCTTCCCGATCGATGCGATCGAGGTCGTAGTAGTTCTCACCGGTCAGCCGGTCGATGTGCGCCTCGATCGCGGCGAGGTGGCGGCGCTCGTCGTCGCAGTTCTCGAGCACGAGGAGCTGCGCGATCGGCGGCATGTAGACATCGCACGCCCGGTCGTAGCGCCGGTTGGTCAGCCGCTCGGTCATCCGCATCGCACGCAGCGCCCCGAGCGTGCCACGGCTGCGCATCCGCGTCATCGTCTCGAGCATCGCGCCCGTGAGGTCGCGGTGCGCCACGACGGGCGTGCCGCCGAGATCGCGGATGATCGAGGACAGCTCCATCACGTGGCGCTCGTGGTCGCCGAGGAATCCGTGCAGATCCGAGCGCACCGCCGGGTCGTCGACGTGGAGCAGCGCCTCGTGATAGGTGCACGCCGCATCGAAGTCGAGCAGGATCAGCTTGTCGAGCTGCGTACAGATGGCCGCGGTCCAGTGCTCGTACGAGGACATGTCATTCACCATGAGGAGCCTCCTTCACTCCCGTGGCTGCATCGGGGGTGCCCGCCGCGTGCGAGAGTCGCCGAGCGGTGCTATACGCCCCGGCGGCCGTGCAGTACTGGTTCCTCGGTCTCCTCGGTGGCGTCATGATCGGTGGCGCCGCGGCGCTGCTGATGCGCTCGCACGGCCGCATCGCCGGCATCAGCGGCATCATCGCCGCGAGCTTCGAATTCGCAGCGCAGCGCAGCTGGCGGCTCGCGTTCCTCGCCGGTCTCGCGCTCGCCGGGCTCGTTGCCGCGGCCGTCGCGCCGAGCGCCGTCACCGCGTCGCCGCGCTCGCTGCCCGTCGTCGCGATCGCCGGCCTGCTCGTCGGCATCGGCACCCGGCTCGGTGGCGGCTGCACGAGCGGCCACGGCGTGTGCGGCGTCGGCCGCCTGTCGGGCCGATCGGTTGTCGCCGTGATCACGTTCGTGCTGACCGGTGCGTTCACCGTGTGGATCGTGGGTGGCGCGTGATGGCCCTGTTCGCGTTCGCTGCGGGCCTCGTGTTCGGCATTGGCCTCCTGGTCGGCGGCATGGCGCAGCCAGCGAACGTGATCGGCTTTCTCGACATCACCGGCGGCTGGAACCCCCTGCTCGCGTTCGTCATGGGCGGCGCGGTGATCACGTACGGACTCGCGATCCGGCCGACGTTGCGGCGCGGCCGGCCATGGTTCGGCGGCGCGCTGCACCTGCCGACGCGGCGCGACCTCGACCTGCCGCTCGTCGGCGGCTCCGCGATCTTCGGCGTCGGCTGGGGCCTCGCCGGCTACTGTCCGGGCCCCGCGGTCGTCAGCGCGGGGGCGGGCAGCACGACCGCGCTGGTGTTCGTCGTGACGATGATCGCGGGCATGCTGCTGGCAGGCACGTTCGATCGCAAGTGACCGCTACCGCACCGTGGAGGTGACGCCCCACGGCGAGCCTGCCGACGGGATGCGGCCCACGACACGGCCGGCACGCGGATCGATCACCGCGACGTTGTCCGAGGGGCCGTTCGCCGTGTAGAGGAGGCCACGCGGCCCGAGCGTGATGCCCCACGGCCGCTTGCCGACCTCATCGATCGTCTTCGCGATCCGGGCGGCCTGGAGATCGATCACGACCACGCTACCCGCGCGCCCGGTCGTCACGT
>DAIRFU010000140.1:0-3820 GCA_036794935.1 Kofleriaceae bacterium
GTAAACATGAGCACGGCTGCGAGGCCTTGCCGCAGGTAGCGCAACTGGTCCAGTGCGTTGGATACCACGAAGTAGAGCGACCGCAGCCCGAACATCGCCAACACGTTCGAGCTGTAGACGATGAACGGGTCCCGCGTGATCGTCAGGACTGCCGGAACGGAATCGAGCGCGAATACGATGTCGGTCGCTTCGATCACGGCAAGGGCCACAAACAGCGGCGTGGCGACGAGCCGTACATGGAGCGCAGCGAGCACATCCCCGCCGGCACCTCCGTCGCCGACGAGCGCGGCGTCGTGTTCGGCGCGGCCACCGCGCCGTGGCGGCTGTCGATCGAGGGCCCCGCGTCCATCGAGATCGAAGCGTGCGGCGATCGTCCCGACGCGGGCTGGACGGGTGGCCGCGGCACGCTCGAGGTCCGGATCGACGGCGCGCTGGCAGCCGTGCGGGTCGAGCCGATCGCGCCGTCGGTGCAACCGCGCGGTGGCGGCGCGTTGCCGATCGATCCTGCCGGCGAGCGGTTCGGCCGCCGGATCGGCAGCGACCTCGCGATCGGGCCCGGCCGGCATTCGATCGAGATCCGGATCACCGGCATGCGCTGGGTGCGGCTCGACGCGATCCGGAGGATGGCCCGGCTGCGCGATGGCGACCTGGTAACCGCGCTCGACCGCGTGCGCGCGGAGCTGGCGACGGATCGGAGTCCGCCAGCCCAGGCGGCGCTCCGCCTGCTCGCCGGCCGCACGGCGGTGTTGACCGACGGCCCCGCCGGCCTGCCCGCCGCCGCCCGCACGTACGTGGCGCTCGCGACCGCACCCGCGCGGCTCGCCGACGCCGTCGCGCTCGTCCAGCTCGAGCGGGTGGCACCGCTGCTCGCCGACTCGCACGTCGATCGCGAGCTGCGCGAGGCGCTCGCCTTCGAGCTCGTCGATCGCCTCCCCGAGACGATCGCCGCGGACGCGCTCGCCGCGATCGTCGTGACCTGGCGCGAGCCATCTCCCGCGCTGCTCGCGGCACTGGCGCCGCACCTGCAGCGGGGTCTTCCCGCCGATGCGGCGAGCGCCGCCGACCGCGCGTGGCGTCAGGCACCGACGAGCGTGCGCACGAGGGCGGCCGTGATCGCCGCGGCTCGCGCCACACGCTTGCTCCGCCTGGATCCGCAGGCCGGTGAGGTGGCTCCCGTGCAGACGCGCTGGCTCGCCCCGGGCACGACTCGGGGCGACGAGGAACCACTCGGCTCGCTCGTCGAGATTCCGCTCGTCGCGCAGTCCGTCGCGGTCACCGGCACGCTGGCGCTCGACATTCCAGCGTCGCAGACCGCCGCCGATCGGCTCGCAGTGATCCGCGTGCTCGCGGTGACACCGCCGGATCGGCCGGGCCCGATCACGATCGCGCTCGACGGCACGGTCCACACCACGATCGGCACCCAGGCGGTCGAACGAGTCGACCTCGCGGCGGTCCCCGGCCACCACGAGCTGCGGGTCGAGGCGCCTGCGGGCGCGCGCGTGTTCGTCGGTGCGCCCGGTGCACAGGGCCCGCACACCGGCATGATCCGCACGTTCTACACCGCGAGCGCCGGCGAGCGTGCGGCGCGGTACGTGCTCCCGACGCCGCGCGCCGGTGGGCCGATCCGGATCGAGGTCCGCACGCAGTTCGCCGCCAAGGTCTCGCCGCGCACGATCGCGGGCTGGCTGTACAGCGACACCGGTGCACCGCGGCGCATCACGTTCGAGGTCTCGGCCGTCGAGCGCGAGGCGTGGCCGCTGACCGGCGACGCGCGGCTATCGGAGGCGGCGACCGCGTGGATCGCGCTGCCCGCGCTGACCGGTCGGGTGTGGATCAAGACCGACGATCCGGACCTGCTCGTTCACCTCGCCGTGCCGCGTGGCCGTGCCGAGTCCGCGGCGAGCTACGCCGGCGACGAGGCGCCGCTGACCGATCCGCTCGCCGAGGTCGCCGCGCGCACGCGCGAGCTGATCGAGACGCCCGGTGATCCAGCGATCCTGATCGCGCGCGCTCGTGCGCTGATCGAGCTCGACGAGACGGTCGCCGCGCGACGGGACCTCGCGGCCGCGGCGGCCACTGCGACCGGCGCTGATCAGGACGCGCTCGCGCTGCGGATCGCTCAGCTCGACGCCCAGGTCGAGCACCTCTACCTGCCGCCGCAGCCTGCGAACGGACGCGTGATCGGCGACGTCGCGCTCACGCCGCTGCCCCCGGCCGCCGGGCTCGCCACCGCGATCGCGCTGGCTCGATCGATCCGGCTCGCTGGTGCGCCGGCCGATCCGCCGGCGAGCCCGGCCGTGGCCTGGCTGCGCGCGCGCCTCGCCGAGCGCGCCGGCCGCTACCACGAGGCCGCGGCACGCTGGGCCGAGGTCGGATCGTGGCAGGCGGACGCCGCGGCCCTCGTCGCGTTGACCTCGAGCCCGTACGAGGACCGCGACCGCGACGCGGCGCTGGCGTATGGCCTGACGTCGCGGCTCGCCGATCTCGAGCTCGCGGGCGTGCAGCACGCACGCGCGGTCGCGTACCGACTGTCGCGCTGGTCCTCGATCTCGAACACGAGTGCCAGCGCCGGCTACGAACGCGTCGTGCTCGCGGACGATCGCAGCGAGACGCCGCGCGGTGCGGTTCGCCGCGCGATGCTCGCGGCGCCGTGGCCCGACGCGCGCGTGCTGCGGGCGGGCCGCGAGACCAGGTTCCGGATCCAGGGTCCCGCGCGCATCCAGCTCGAGGCGTGGTGCCGCCGCATGGTCGTCAATCCGGCGGCAGGATCGTGCGCGCCATCGGTGCAGCTCGATCAGCGGGAGCCGGTGCGCGTCGACGTGCCGTACGGCGAAGCGACCACGCTCCTCGACGAGATGATCGACGAGGGGCACCACGTGGTCACCGTCGCGCTCGGCAGCGAAGACCCCGCGGTGCTCTCCGCGCTCCATCTCGTCGAGACCGGCAGCCCCGAGGCGGCACCGCGGCGGACGAAGCTGTTCCTCGCCACGCCGGCACGTCCCGTCGAGATCGTGATCGCGGGGCCGGCGACCGTGGCCGTCGACGTGCGCGGCTTCGGCGCGACCGGCGAGGAGGCGGCACTGGCTCGCACCGCGACGGTCTCGCTCCTCGGCGAGCACGACGAGACGGCGCGGATCGACCTCACCGGCACCGCCGAGTCGAGCGCCGCGGCCGCGCCGCAGCCGGTCGTGACCACCCCGGTGCGCCACGTCGTGATCGTACCGGCCGGCACGCACCGGATCCGGGTCGTGCCGGATCGCGGGCGGATCGCGGCGCACTTCGCTCGGCGCATCGCCGCGAGCGCGATCGAGCTGCCCGGGCGGGACATCAGCCTGCCGCTGCTCGCGACCAGCCTCGCGTGGCCGGTCCGGCTCGATCCGCCGCTCGTCGAAGCGGCCGAGACCAGCGCGCGGTTCGTGCCATCGGTCGAGCTCGTCGTCGGCCAGGACACGCTCGAGGACCTGGACGGCGAAGGGACGCTGCGCGGCACGCGCGTCGAGCTCGCGGCCCAGGCGCGCGCGCGGCTGCTCGACGCATCGTGGCGCGGCGAGCTGCGAGTCCGGGACACCGGCGAGGTCCAGCCGACGGGACGGTTGCGGCTCGTCGGCGATCTCGATCGGCTGCCGCGCGGCATCGACCTGCGCGTCGATGTCGGCGCCGGAGCGCAGGTCACGCCGGCGACGACCGCGTGGCGGCTCGACGCGGCGGTCCAGGCCGAGCGCGCGATCCTGCTCGGCGAGCGGTTCCAGCTCGTGCCGGATCTCGGTCTGCGCGGCGCGCGGCTCGGGCCGGCGACACCTCCGGCCGATGCCGATCCGTG
>DAIRFU010000140.1:3830-12576 GCA_036794935.1 Kofleriaceae bacterium
GACTACCGCCGCGATCATCCGATCCAGTGGATCGCGCGCGCCGGCGTGCGCGGCAGGCCGTTCGCCGATCAGTACGCGCTCGCCCGGCTCGAGGCACGCAGCAACGCGGACCTGGTCACCGTCGACATGGTCCGGGCGACGCTGTCGTGGCGCGCGCTCGTCGAGCTGAGCCCGCTGCGCGGACCGATCGCGTACCTCGCGTACGAGCCGAGCTACCGGTTCGACGACGATGACCGCTCGACCGGCTACATGCGCCACGATCTGTCGGCGAAGCTGCTGTGGAGCTTCGGCCTGCCCCGCGGCCGGCTCGGGATCGAGCTACGGGCGGACGTCTATCCGCCAAACGCGGTCGTCGGATCGTGGCAGCGCTCGCTCGGGATCGCGCTGCGCTGGGATGATGCAGGGGCGGGCGAGCGGATCCATTTCGGGTTCGAGGAGCCGCTCGCGGACTACCTCGACGAGGTGTCATGGCGAGACGATCGCTGATCACCTCGACGAAGCGCACCGGGCGCTTCGAGCCGCTGCGTGCGCCGCACGCGCCGCTGGTCCGCGAGCTGTTGACCGGGAACCTGCCGGCACTCCATCGCCGGCTGCGCGCCGAGCACATCGACGGCCTCGCCGCGCGGATCCTGATGATGGAGCGCAGCCCGGTGCCGCTGGTCGAGCTGCCGAGCTCCGGGCAGCTCGGGCTCCTCGCGCTGCGCGTCGTCCAGGTGCTGCAGCAGCTCGAGGTCGAGGAGCGCGCGTCGACCCGCGCGTTCGCGGCGTTCACGCAGATGCTGTCGCGTGCGACCGATCCCGACGAGCGCCGCCGCGTGCTCACGGAGTACCTGGAGGCGACGGCGTCCAGTCCGGCACAGCTCCGCGGCGATCTGCGCGCACTCGATCGATTCCTCGGTGCCGACGCCCTGCGCGAGCGCAACGCGCGCGCCGAGCTCGCGCTCTCGATCCAGGCCGAGCTCGGGCTGTGGTGGCTCGAGTCCGCGCTGCGCGCGATCGCGAGTCACGACGACGCGGAGCTACGCGGCCAGATCGTGCGGTCCGGCGTGGGCCCGTTGCTCGCGACCCGCATGGTCGAGGACCGGCGCTGGCAGGTGCGCTGGGCGGCGGGCCGGGCGCTGGTCGCGGCGACCGAGCTCGACCACGGCTGCGGTGACGCGGCCCGCGCCGCGATCGACGAGACCGCGCAGAACCGCGACGAGCATCCATGGGTGCAGGCGGCGGCGCTCGAGGCCAGCATCCTGCTCGACCCGGCGACGGCGCGCGAGCGGCTCACCGCCCGGCTGCTGGCACCCGGTCCGGGACGCGACGCGTTCTTGCGCAAGCTCGCGCTTCACATCGCGCTCGCGCGCCTCGCACCCGAGGTCGCGGCCTCGCTCGTCACCGAGCTGGCCGCCGCCGCCGACCCCTCCGAGCACGTGCGGATCGCGATCGCCGAGGCATGCCCGAAGCTCGACTGGAGCATCGCGGCGCCGATCCTCGCCGGCCTCACGGGTGCGGGCGAGCGTGGAGCCCGGGTGCGAGCCGCCGGCGCGTACGTGCTGCGCGCGATCTCCCGGTCGGCCGTGCCGCAGGTCGCCGCCGCGGCGAGCGATCTGCTGTGCCGGATCGTCGACGATGCAGCGCCCTATCCCGCGCTGGTCGCGTGCGACGAGCTGGCCGGCCTCGCCGCGGATCTCGGCGCCTCCGATCGCGACCGGCTCGGCGAGCTCGCGTCGGGCTGGCTCGCCGCGCTCGCCCGCCGGATCGCAGATCCCGAGACCGCGCCGCAGATCGCCGAGCACGCCGCAGCCGCCGCCGAGGCGATCGACCGCGAACGCGATCCGGTGCGCCGCGCGCTGACCCGCGTGCTGGCGGAGACGACCGCGGACATCCGGCCCGGCAGGCGAGCGACGCTCGATGTCGGCCGGCTCCCCCCCGAGCTGTCGAGCGCCGCCGGCGACGAGCGCATGCTCGGGCGCGTGCTCGCCGATCTGACGCGGCGTGACTGGGGCGTCAGCGTGAGCCGGCGCGGGCACCGGATCCGGATCTGGCGCGGCGATCGGTTCCGGCGCCGGCTGTGGCGCATCGTCCACGAGCTCCGCAATCCACTGCCGAACAAGCGGCAGGCCTGGGTCCACACCGTCGGCCGCACGTATCCGGGCACGATCCGCGCGCACCCCGGCCTGCTCGAGGAGGCGACCGCGACGACGGTGCCCGGCGAGCGCGTCAGCGTCGACAGCGAGGGCTCCTGGGGCCGCCACCTGCCGACGATCGACGACCTGCTCGACATGCCGGTGCTGCGGCGGCGCGACATCCGCGTGGTGTCGAGTGCGGGCACCGTCGTGGTGTCACCGCCGGGCGGCGTGCTGCGCCGCGCGCGCAACTGGCTCCAGCTCACGCTGCGCTATCGCCGGCTCGTGATGTTGCGGCTCGCGTCGCTGCGCGCCCGCCGCGATCCGCAGCGCCGGCGCTACCTCGAGCTGCTCGAGGCGAGCTACGGGATCACGGCGCGGTTCGAGCCCCACACCCACGACACCGCGGCCGGCTCGCTCGCCCCGATCGCCGCGGACACCGCCGATCTGTTCCCGGTGCGGCCGGGGCCCGCCGTCCCGAGCGCGCCGCTCGGTGCCGCGCTCGCCCTGCCCTCGCTCGGTTCGCTGCGCGACTGGTTCGAGTCGAACCGCGCGTACTTCGCGTCGCCGACGCAGAACAGCCAGAGCGCGCTCGTGCTGTTCGCCGCGAGCCTCGCGGCCGTGTTCTGGGCGCGCAGCTGGCACAAGCGTCAGCAGATCGCTCGCGCGCGTGCGCGGATCCCGCTGACGATCGGCGGCTGGGGCACGCGCGGCAAGAGCGGCACCGAGCGGCTCAAGGCTGGCCTGCTCGACGGCCTCGGCTTCGAGGTGTTCGTCAAGACCACCGGCTGCGAGGCGATGTTCATCCACTCGGCTCCGCTCCAGCAACCGGTCGAGATCTTCATCTACCGGCCGTACGACAAGGCGACGATCTGGGAGCAGATGGCGATGGTCGTGCTCGGGTCACGACTCGGCACGGACGTGTTCCTGTGGGAGTGCATGGCGCTCAACCCGAAGTACGTGCAGCTCTTGCAGCGCGACTGGATGCGCGACGATCTCGTCACGCTGACCAACTGCTATCCCGATCACGAGGACATCCAGGGTCCCGCCGGCTTCAACGTCGCCAACGTGATCACCGAGTTCATTCCGAACCGCTCGGTGCTGGTCACGAGCGAGATGAGCTACCTGCCGCTGTTCCACGACGTGTGCGCGCGGCGCGGCACCACGATGCACACCGTCGGCGATCGCGAGGCCGAGCTGATCGGCGAGGACGTGCTCGCGCTGTTTCCGTACCGCGAGCATCCGCGCAACATCGCGCTGGTCGAGCGCATCGCGCGCGAGCTCGACATCGATCGTGACCTCGCGCTGCTGACCATGGCCGAGAACGTGGTGCCGGATCTCGGCGTGCTGAAGGCGTACCCGCGCTGCCGCGTGCGCGGCCGCGTCGTCGAATTCTTGTGCGGCAACTCCGCGAACGAGCGCACCGGATTCATCGGCAACTGGCGGCGCATGCAGCTGGACCAGCTCGACGTCGAGCGCGAGCCGCACCGGATGGTGATCACGGTCGTCAATAACCGCGCCGACCGGATCTCGCGCTCCGAGGTGTTCGCGCGGATCCTGGTGCGCGACATCGACTGCGACCGTCACGTCCTGATCGGCACGAACCTCAAGGGGCTGCGTGGCTTCATCGACACGGCGCTCGACGACTACCTGGCCGAGATCACGGTGATCGAGCCAACCGATCTCGCGAAGGGCGAGGTCCCGGTGGTCGTCGCGAGCCGGTTCGCGCGCGAGATGGCCAAGCTGCGCGTGCCGCGGCCGACCGTCGAGGCGGCACTCACGCGGCTGGCGCTGTACGCGCGCGGAGCGGGCCTTCGCGTCGAGCCGGATCACGAACCGATCATGCGCGACCTGCTGGCGGACCGACTCGGCCGCACCGGATCGCTCGCGATCGACGAGGTCGTGCGGCAGCTCGAGCGCGACGACGAGCTCACCCGCGCGCTCGACACGGCGCTGCAGCCGATGCCCGAGCCGCCCGATCTCGGCGACCTGCCCGAGACGCTCGAGCCGGCGACCCGGGACGAGGTGATCGATCACGCGCGGTTCGAGCTCGCCCGGCTCCAGATCCGCGCGCGGCTGGAGGCCCGGCTCGCCGCCGTGTTCGCCGCGCCGTCGGAGGAGCAGCGGCTGACGTTCGGCCAGGACGCGGGCGCCGCGTTTCGCGCGCTGTTCCTCGCCCAGGTCGACATCATCGATGATCCTGGTGCCTCCGGCGATCAGATCATCGATCGGTGTGCGAGGTGCGTCCCACCGGGCGTCGACGTGATCTTGATGGGAACCCAGAACATCAAGGGTACCGGGCTCGACTTCGTGTATCGCTGGCTCGCGCTCGACAAGGTCGTGACCTGCGTGCGCGACCAGGCGAGCCCGCGTCTCGATCGCCGGATCGCGGCGCTCACCGAGCTCGAGGCGTTCGAGGATCACGGGCTCGTCGACACCGGGTTCGCTCGCGCGCTGCTCTCGCGCGAGCCGCTGCACCGGCCGACCACCGAGGAAGCCGAGGCACGCGCCCGGATCGCGGCCAAGGTCGAGGCGGTCTGGATCAAGCGCAAGGCGGCGCTCGTCGAGCGCAAGAAGTCCGGCTGGATCGAACGGATCGGCAGGTGGGGCGAGGCGTGGGTGGACTGGATCGACAGCGCGCGGCGCGGCCGGCAAGCCGCGCAGATCGTCGACGATCTCGTCGAGCAGCGCATCTCGCATCAGCGCGCCGCGGTCGAGATGCGCAGCATCGTCGGCCGCATCAAGGGCGGCTGGCTCGTCAAGGCGCTGCGCCGGCGCCGCCAGGCGCGATGAGGAACGCGCACCGGGGTTAGCGGATGCAAGGCAACGCTGCGGGGGCAGCGTGGTCGAATACGAGCATGAAGGCTTCGCTCTGCCTGCTGCTGCTGGCCGCGTGCTCGCCGTACTCGATCAGCGGTGCGACCATGCCGCCGATCAGCGCTTTCGGACCGGTGCGTCCGGAGGTCGCGACGGTGTGCGTGATCCGCTCGTCGCCGTGGGCACGCGCGGTGACGTTCATCATCCACGACAACCAGACGATCGTCGGCGCCACCAAGGGCGACAGCTACTTCTGCTACGAGGCCGAGCCCGGCACACACGTGATCGTGTCGGACACGTTTGACTCCACGGATCACCCGGGCCGGACCCAGGTGTTCCTCCAGCCCGGCGCGCGCTACTGGCTCCTCCAGGATCACGCCAACCACTTCGGCTCGGTGACGAGCAAGCTCGAGTGGCTGGACATCGCGCACGCCCAGCAGCTCATCGAGGGCTGCGAGTACCGGGTGGTCACGGCGGTGCCCGGACACGAGCAGGTGCCCCCGCCGGTGCCGTACGCGCCGTCAGCGTAGCCGATTCGCGGTCGCAAGCAAGGTGCGTGCCGTCGTGCGTCTGGTGACGAGCAACTCTGTCGAGCGCCCTGAAGGCATGGTACTCATGGGCTGAATTCTCGACGTAGGCGAGCGACCAGTCGCCACCTCCAGCCGCCTTCCGGGCGGGCGTCGGAATTCACGGCCGGATGTTCCACCGGCCAGAACGGAGAAGACGACGCATGGCCAATCAACGAGGCACATTTGCGAAACGCAATCGCGAGATGAAGCTGAAGGACCGCGCACGCGAGAAGGCAGAGCGGCGTGCAGCGCGCAAGTCCGATTCCTCGGACACCAAGGGCCCGCAGATCGCCTGGGATCAGCCCGGCGGGACCGCACTGAACGACGGCGAGTCAGAGGCGGAGCAGGGGACCGAGATCGAGGCCGCGCCGGACGAGGCGCCGCCGCCGGCGCCCGACACCAACACGGACACGACGCCTCGGCCGCCGCGCTGAGGCCAGCCGGCCCTGGGGGCCCGGCAATCCGGACTAGCATCGCAGGGTGACCGGCGAGGCTGCCTCCGACCCGGAGCGACGGCGCCACCTGCGGCGCGCCGTGCTCGCCTCGGCGATCGGCACGGCAGTCGAGTGGTACGACTTTTTCCTCTACGGGATCGCCGCCGCGCTGGTGTTCCCGCGGATGTTCTTTCCGACGCACGACCGCTACACGGGCGTGCTGCTGTCGTTCACCACGTACTTCGTCGGCTTCGCCGCCCGCCCGATCGGGGCCGCGATCTTTGGCCACGTCGGTGATCGGCTCGGCCGCAAGGCGTCGCTCATCACGACGCTGGTGCTCATGGGGACGTCGACCGCCGGGATCGGCCTCATCCCCGGCTATGACGTGATCGGCATCGGCGGCGGGATCTTGCTGACGCTCGGGCGCGTGCTGCAGGGCATCGCGGTCGGCGGCGAGTGGGGTGGCTCGGTGCTGCTCGCGGCCGAGTGGTCGCAGAACCAGCGCCGTGGCCTCGCCGCGAGCTGGCCGCAGTGGGGTTCGCCCGCCGGACTGTTGCTCGCGAACGGCGCGGTCGCGCTGACCGCCCTCGCCTTCGGCGATGACGTGCTCGCGACCTGGAGCTGGCGCGTACCGTTCCTCGCGAGCATCGTGCTCGTCGGCACCGGCCTGTGGATCCGCCGCGGCGTTCACGAGCCGCCGGTGTTCGCGCGAGTCCGCGCGGCGCGCGAGGTCGAGCGCGCGCCGGTCCGCGAGGTGATACGCAAGCACCGCCGCGAGGTGGCGCTGACTGCCTTGCTGCGGACGGGCCAGCAGGCGCCGTTCTACGTGTTCACGACGTGGGTGCTGACGTACGCGACCGGTCAGCTCCACTACGAGCGTACCGACATCGTCACGGCGGGACTCGTCGCGGCCGCGGTGTCGATGGTCACGATCCCGCTGTGCGGCTATCTGTCCGATCGCGCCGGGCGTCGCCGCGTGATCCTCGTCGGCTGCCTGCTGATGATCGGCTGGCCATTTCTGTACTTTCACCTGCTCGAGACCGGCAGCGAGGTGATCGTGTTCGCCGCGATCGTGATCGCGCTGCCGATCCACGATCTCCAGTACGGCCCGCAGGCCGCGATGATCGCGGAGAGCTTCCCGGCGCGCGTGCGCTACACCGGCTCGTCGCTCGGGTACCAGCTCGCATCCGTCACCGCAGGTGGCCCGGCGCCGCTGATCGCGACCTGGCTCATGCACCGCTACGGCAGCTCGACTGCGGTCGCGATCTACCTCGCGGTCTGCGCCGCGATCAGCCTCGTGTCATGCCTGCTGCTGCGCGATCGCCAGGCACGGGACTTCAGCCGTCACGACGACTGATCGCGCGCCACGTACTCGACGCGCACGCGGATCGACGCGGCAGCGCGAGTGCCGCGAGCCGGCGGCGCAGCTCGGCGGGCGTACGGCCGGGCACCGACCACTCGAGCGCGGGCTGCCGATCGATCCGGATCCGCGGGCCCGCGTGATCGTCTCCATCTCGATGGTCGGCTCGCGCGGCGGCGATGTCGAGCACGGTCGTGCCGGTCGCGTCGAGCCGCGAAGGATCGACGCGCACCTCGAGCTACAGCACGGGTCACGGCAGGCGCGCGACGACCACGTCACACGGAGCGTGGCGGATCACGCCCTCGGCGACACTGCCGACGAGCACGCGGGTGAGGCCGGTGCGGCCCTTCGTGCCGAGCGCGAGCAGGTCGCTGCCGCGCCGGCGGGCCTGCTCGAGGATCGTCGACCGCGCGTCGCCGAGCTCGATCGCGAGGTTCCACCGCACACCCGCGGCCACCCCGGCGAGGAACTGCACGACCTCGGCACGTACGCTGTGCTCGAGCTCGCCTCGCCGCCGCTCGAGCGCGGGCACGAGCTGGCCCTCACTCGCATACATGCGGAGCGGCAGGTCGATGACGTGGAGCACGTCGATCGCCTCGAGCCCCGGGTCGCGAAGCTCGGCGGCGAGCTCGAGCGCGAGTCGCGAGCTGGGCGACATGTCGATCGCGACGAGTGGCCGCCGGTAGTGCGCGGCCGGCTTGCCGCCGACGACGAGCACCGATGTCGAGCCGTTACGGATCACCCGCTCTGCAGTCGAGCCGATCAAGAGGTCGCGCAGGCTGCGCTCGCCATGGCGGCCGACCACGACGAGGTCGGCACGGGCGTGATGAGCGCGCTCGGCGATCGTCGCGAACGGCAGCCCGCGCACCAGCGACGCGTGGATACCGGCGGCAGTGCCGAGCGCCGCCACTGCTTCATCGCGTGCGAGCTCGAGCTGACGCATGGCCTCGAGCTCGCGCAGCCCCGCCGCGTCTGGGTCGCGCTCGTCGGGCATCACGTGCAAGAGCTCGATGCTCGCACCCGTCCGCAGCGGCAGCTGGAGCGTGCGAGAGAACGCGTCCTTCGCGGGCGGCGAGAAGTCCGTCGCGACGACGATGTTGCCGAGGCGCGGGCGCTCGTCCGCGGCGGGGCGAGTGGCTCGTGGCTGCACGCCGAGCGTGTGCTCGGTCGCCGCGACCCGGACCCGGGTCGACAGCACCGCGTCGGGATCGAGGGACATCGCGTCGATGCCCATGCGCACGAACGGCCCGAACCCGATCTCCGGGAACACGAGCGAGCCGGTCACGCACAGGCCGATGCGCGCGAAGAGCTCGAGGTCGCGATAGTTGTCGCGCGCGATGGGATCGATGATGAGCGGCGTCGGGATGTACGCGAGCTGGAGCCACAGCGTGAGACCGACCGCGGTGCCCCAGAGGTTGTTGTGACCGTACTCGGCGCGTAACCGGAAACCCT
>DAIRFU010000735.1:0-2090 GCA_036794935.1 Kofleriaceae bacterium
GTGCTCGACGATCGGGCGGAGGAGCACATTCGGCGTGAGGAACGCGTCGTCGGGGACTCGCTCGTTCGCGGCGAGGCGGCGCTTGCGCGTGCCATCGCGCGCGAACACGAGCGCCAACCCGGGCATGTCCTCGACCTGTGGCTCGAAACCCGACGCGCGCAGCTCGCCGCCGCGTTCCGACAGCGCCTGCTCAATCGACGCTGCCTCGGCGAGGGCAAGCTTCAACACCGGACGGCTGGCCTCGAGCACGGCCGGGTGCGAGGCGTCGAGCACGGGAACGCCGAGCGGTGAAAGCACCATCCGTAAAAGCTCGACGTACGCATCGCCGACGGTTCGCCGAGGATCGCGGTAGGCGCGAGCGACCGCGTCGAGCGGCCGTGGGTCGGCGGCGCTGCCACACGCGCTCGCGAGCACCGTGAACTGCGCCTCGAGGTCGCCGAGCGGAGCGAGCGCCATCGGCGTTCCCGCTTCGGGTACACTGCCTTGCTCGAGACGGTCGGCGCCGCCCGGGCGCGCGACGACCGTGTACGACGCCTCGAGAAAATCAGCGTCGTCGGTAGCGGCCCAGAAGATCGCCGCGGTGGCGATGCCCGTGGCGCGCTCGATCGCGTCCGCGAGTGCGAGCGCGCCCATCGCCTTCGTCCACGTGTAGATCGGACCGCCGAACAGTCCTGGCTGCTGGCCCGTGGTGACGACGATGCCGCCTTCGCGCCGCACGCGAGCCAGTCGGTCTGCCGCCGGACCAGCCGCCGCGATCGCCGGCTCGAGCACCGCCCAGCGCGACTCCCAGTCGTCGGCGCGCGCACGCTGCTCGGCGCGCTCGCGCCAGCCATCCCGTCCCACCGGCGCGCGAGCCAACCATTCGCTCGGCGCATCGCCACGCTGCAGCAGCAGCGAGAGCGGCGTGCCTCCCAGCGGTTCGGACAGGATGCGAACGTCGGTCATGATCGAGGCGCGAGGAGAACGGTCCAGCCCGTGGAACGTCGGGGCACCGCTGACTCGTACAATCTCACACGCAGCACAAAGGTTCGCCCGCTCGCCGGCCGGTGGGAAGCGGCGCACGGTCGCTCACTTGTGATAGGGCTCCCCGCGGGCGATCGTGCCGGCCCGATAGAGCTGCTCGGCCAGCACGAGTCGCGCGAGCTCGTGCGGCAGCGTCCAGGGCGCGAGCTGCAGCGAGCGGCCGGCCGCACGGCGCACGGTGTCGTCGAGTCCGTAGGCGCCGCCGACGACGAACGCCACGTCGCGCGCGGCATCGCGAGCGCCGACGAGGAGCGCCGCGAAGTCGGACGAGGTGAGACGCTCGCCCCGCTCGTCGCAGGCAAAGAGCACTGCCGCATCGGGCAGGCGCTCGAGCAGGCGCTCTCCCTCGCGGCGCCGCGCCTCGGCCGGGCTCACTCCGCGGCCGCTCGCCTCACGCACCTCGGCCACGACGAGTGGCCAGTAGCGAGCGGCTCGCGTCTCATACTCGTCGATCGCCGCCGCGAGATGCCGATCGCGCGGCTTTCCCACGGCGGCGACGACGAGCCGCACTACGCGTAGATGCCGCGCAGCTTGTGCACCGCGGCGACGCGACTGATCGACGTCATGTACGCGGCCGTCCGCATGTTCACGCGATGCTGGACGGACAATCGCAGCACCTCGGCGAAGCTTCGCCGCATGATGTCGGTGAGACGCTCGTTCACCGTCTCCTCGGACCAGAAATACCCGCCGCGGTCCTGCACCCACTCGAAGTACGAGACGGTGACGCCCCCCGCGTTGGCGAGGATGTCCGGGATGACGAAGATCTCCTTCTCGTCGAGGATCGAGTCGGCGCCCGCGGTCGTCGGACCGTTGGCGCCTTCGCAGACGATCTTGGCCTGAATCTTCGCCGCGTTCTTGCTCGTGATCACGTTCTCGAGGGCGGCCGGCACCAGCACGTCGACGTCCGCCGTCAACAGCTCCTCGTTCGTGATCGAATCGCCGCCCTTGAACCCTTCGAGCGTACGGTTCTGCTTCACGTATTCCACGGCGGCGTCGACGTCGATGCCGTCCTTGTTGTAGAACGCGCCGGTGCGATCGCTGATCGCGCAGATCTTGCACCCCTCGCG
>DAIRFU010000735.1:2100-3481 GCA_036794935.1 Kofleriaceae bacterium
TGCGTGCGGCCGCGATCGCGGTGCTTGCCTCGGCGAGCTGTCCCGCGATCACTTCTTCGACGTGACGGCGCGCACGTGCTCGCAACACGAGACCGACCGACACCGTGCCGATCACGAGTGCGAAGACGCCGGCTGCCATCCCGATGCGCCTGCGTGCGATGCGCTTGCGCGCCGCGCTGACGAACGCCGCTTC
The DNA here is from genome assembly GCA_036794935.1 of Kofleriaceae bacterium. GTDB lineage: Bacteria > Myxococcota_A > Polyangia > Haliangiales > Haliangiaceae > JABFXX01. Next base: position 2,294 of record DAIRFU010000735.1, read on the forward strand.
GCGCCGACCGAGCGATCCGCCCATCTCGACGGGCTTGCCGGTGACCACGGCCGTGACCGTGTGGCGATGATGCATCGAGTAGGTATCCATCACCCACGCCATCACGCGCTCGTTCGTGTTGACATCGGGCGCGGGCACGTCGGAGTCGGGGCCGAGCGTGTGGATGATCCCGGCGGTGTAGCGTCGCGTGAGGCGCTCGAGCTCCCCGACGCTCATCGCGGCCGGGTCGCAGATCACGCCGCCCTTCGAGCCGCCGAATGGCAGATTCACGACGGCGCACTTCCACGTCATCCACGCCGCGAGCGCTTTCACTTCCTCGAGCGTCACCTGCATGTCGAAGCGGATCCCGCCCTTGGCCGGTCCACGCACCGTGTTGTAGAGCACGCGGTAGCCGGTGAACACCTCCAGCTCGCCGTTGTCCATCATCACCGGCACGGACACGGTGATCTGCTTCTCGGGATGACGAAGTACCTTGTACAGGCCGGGCTCGAGATCGAGCAGCTGCGCCGCGCGATCGAACCGGCTCATCATCGCTTCGAATGGATTCTCCTCGTTCAGGAACCGGTCCTTGTCCGGGTGAACGAGATTGCTCGACGGCGTCAGTCTGATGTCGGTGGTGGCCATGCGCTGATGACTCAGCCGGCGGCGCCGGCGGTTGAAGAAGAGCTCACGCGGGCCGCGAGGACCAGCGCGAGCGAGGCATCCAGCAGCTCAGCCCCTCGCTCGACCTCGGCCCGCTGCGAAACATACCACAGCGGCACCGCCGCGTCAGGCCACTGCGGAGCCAGCTTCACGGCGTCTTTCAGGGTACATACGACGACGTCCGCCGATGCCGCGGCGCGCACGAGTTGCGCCACGTCGGTTGCCGTGAATGCGTGATGATCGCGGTACGACACACCGTGAAGATCGCGCGCACCGAGCGCCCGCAGCTGCGCGAAGAACGCCTCGGGCTCGCCGATGGCCGCGACGGCGACGACGCGCACGTCACGAAGTATCTCGAGTGCTCGCGACGTTCCGTCGCGCGCGTCGACGAGCGCGCTCGGCGCGAGGTGCATGACCGCGACGCCGATCTGCCTCTCCGCCGCGATGCGCTCGGCCACGGTCACCGCGAGCGCCGGCAACGCGAACTTGCGCGTGACGATCGCGACGTCGGCTCGCGCGAGTGCCGCAGTCGGCTCGCGGAGCGGA
>DAIRFU010000141.1:0-12560 GCA_036794935.1 Kofleriaceae bacterium
GGCCAGCTCGTGCTGTGGCGCGTGTTCGGTTCAACGGGCCTGGTCCACGGCGGGGACGCAACGAGGATCTGGTCGTTCACGCGCGTGTGGTACGCGTTCGTTGCGCTGCCGTTGTTTCAGTTCGTGATGTTCCGGTGGCTGTGGCGCTGGTCGATCTGGGCGTACATGCTCGCGCGGATCTCGCGGATGGAGCTGTCGCTGCTGGCGACGCACGCCGACTTCGCTTGCGGGCTGGCCGCGCTCGCTCGGCCGATGAACGGGTTCAGCGGGTTCGTGCTTGCGATCGGAGCGCTGCTGTCCGGCGCCTGGGCTGCGCAGTTGCTCGGCGGTCAGACGACGATACGCGAGCTTGCACCCATCGCCGTCGTGTTCCTCGTGGCGGCGATGGCGATCGGCGCCGGTCCGCTCCTCTTGTTCTGCGGCCACCTGTTCCGCGCGCGCCGCCGCACGCTCTCCCAATACGGCGACTTCATGCGCATGTATGTGCTCCGCTTTCACAACAAGTGGATCACGTCGCCGGGCTCCGCCGAGCCGCTCGGGACGCCCGACATCCAGTCGCTCAACGACCTCGGATCTGCATTCCAGGTGATCGCGAAGACGCGGCTATTCATATTCGGGCCGCGCAACGTGCTCGGCATCTGGTCTGCCGGGATCCTCCCACTGCTCCCATTGCTCGCCACCATGCTCACCGTCGAGGCCGTGCTCTCGCGCATCGTCAGGATCGTCTTGGGCGGGCTTCCGTTCTGAGCCCGATCGTCCGTCATCGGCGGGCATCGAGTGGCGCTGAATCGAGCGGTGGGATCGGCGCGTCGATCACCGTGAGCTCGAAGATGTAGGCGACCCGGCTGGGGTCGGTCCCGACCCGGCAGTACGTCGTGCCTGCTTTCACGCCCTCGACGACCCAGTAGTTGACGCCGCGGTCCGTCACGAGCGAGGCGGCCACCAGGGACGGGTCGTCACAGAACCAGCCGATCGCGCCGGCGACCGGAACCTGGATCTGGTTGCCGACCCCGACCGCGACCGCGATGCTCGGGGCTGCCGCCGCCGGCGCAGCGGCCAAGAGCCCGAGCAGAACAGCGGCGAGTCGCACGCCGTGACCGTACCGCCGAGCCAGGGGGCGGGCGAGCTCGCTCGGCTTACGTCGTGCTCGGTATGGTGATGACCGCGAAGGCCACGAGGTCGCGAGGAGCTCGCGCCCGTCGCTACGGTCGTCGCGGTAGTGGCGATGTGGCGGCCCGCGTGCGCCCTACGACTAGTCTTCTCCAGCAAGGCTGCGAACCTGCGAGCGGCGTCGCGGCACATGCGCTGCATCCTCGGCTCCACGATGGGTAGACGTCGCACGACGATCCTTCTCGTGGTCGCAATGATGTCGGTCGCGAGCACCTCACGCGCCGAAAGGACGAGCTCGATCTACCTCGAGGCGTTCGGCAAAGGCGGCATCTGGGGCGTTGGCTACGATCACCGGCTCGACGAGCGATTCCGGCTCGGCATCGTCGGCTCGGCCGAACGCTTCGGGGGCGAAAATTACGTCGCGCTGGCGCCGTACCTCGGGCTGACGATCCTTCGTCACGGCCACAGCTCCTGGTTCGCCGACTTCGGCGGCCAGTTCGCCTACGTATGGGCGAGCTCGCCGGTCCCCGAGTGGGACGGCGAATCGTCGGCCGGCATCGGCGGCATCGTGTCGACGGGTTACGAGTTTCGCGCGCGCGTGGTGTTTCGTTTGTACGTGCACGGGGCCGTCGGCAAAGGAGGATTGTTGCCATGGGCTGGAACAGGCATTGGTTGGGCATTCTGAGCGTCGTCGCGCTCGCCGCGTGTGATGAGATCGATCGCGATCCGGTACCCACCTGGGGCCCATGGGATCAGGTCACCGGAGAGTTCCACGCCGAGCTCGAGCAAGCTCCGGTCGCGAGCGTCGCCGAGAGCGTGCTGCGCGTCGTGTCGTATAACGTGTATCGCGGTGTCGACGTCGACGCAGATGCGGCGTACTTCGTGTCCGATCCGGATCTGTCGGGTGCGGACATCATCGCGATCCAGGAAGCGACGCGGCCGGACCGCGATGGCGCGCTCTCAGATGTGGCGCAGCTCGCGGCTGCGCTGCACATGGGCTACGTGTTCGTGCCGACGTTCGAGTACAAAGGCAACGTCCACGGCATCGGGCTGTTATCGCGTTACCCCATGTTCGACGTCGAGGTGATGCTGCTGCCGGTGACGGCCGAGCTCACGGTGAAGGCGCAAGCTGCACGTGCCGCGCTACACGCCACGATCCTGACGGCCGACGGGCCGGTCCACATCATCAACGTTCACCTCGATCCACCGCTCAACGTGCCCGAGCGGATCCTGCAGCTGCGCCCTGCCGTGCTCGATGCCCCGGCTCCCACCGCGGTTCTCGGCGACTTCAACACGAACGACTACGTGTGGGCCGGCAATACAATTCCGGACTTGCCGCTCGACGCAGTCGCCGATACGTCGCAAGCCGACGCGCTGGACGGTTACATGGCAGGCATCGGTTACGACACGCCGACCTCGGAGCTCGGCTCGACGTGGAACGGGATTCTCGAGGACCAACGTCTCGACTCCGTGTTCACGCAAGGCTTGGTCAGCGGCGCGGGAGCCGTCGAGCGCGAGCTCCGCACGTCGGACCATTGGCCGCTGTGGATCGACCTGCGCGTGCGGCGCTGACGTCAGATGCAGGCGGCGAGCAGCGCCTTTCCCCACTCGACCACGCGCCATTGCCGGATCCCTTCCACCGCGGCGAGCTCGTCGAGCGTTGCCGGGGCGGCCACCGCGACACGTTCGATGAGCTTGAGCGGCATCACGATCGACGAGTCGATCTTCGAGCGCGCGGCCTGCTTGTCACGCCAGGTCTTGAGCGCGTCGACACGTTTGCGCGCCGCGGTGGACAGCTTCGACCGCTCGCCGCCGGCTGGCGCGGGTAGCTCGCTGTCCGGCAGGCCGAGGCCACGCTCGATCGCGTCGAGCACCGCATCGGCCTCGCGCGCCTGACGCGGATACGAAGCCAGCGCGTCCTCGACGCCTTCGATCGTCGTCGGCGGATTGTCGGCGAGCGCGAGCAGGACGTCGGCCCCGACGATCTTGAATGGCGGACGATCGGCGGCGGCCGCACGCGCCTCTCGCCACACGTGGAGCTCGCGCAGGACCGCTTGCTTGCGCGGCGACAGCCTCGCGGCGCCCTTGATCCGCCGGAACTCGTCGGGGCCCCTGCGCTTGACCGGTGTCGGTAGGTTCGCGAGCGCGGCGAACTCTTCACGCGCCCACTCGGTGCGCCCCGCCGCGGCGAGCCGTTGCGTCAGGATCGCGGCGAGGTCCATGAGGTGGGCGACATCGGCGAGGGCGTAGGTCTCTTGCTTCGCGGTGAGCGGGCGCCTGGACCAGTCGTCCTTCTGGTTGCCCTTGCTGAGCTCGATGCTCAGCTCGTTGCGGACCAGTGCTTGCAGGCCGACCTCGGTGTCGCCGAGGAGGCGCGCCGCGATCGAGGTGTCGAACAGGGTGCGAAACGTGAGGCCGAAGTCGCGGCGCAGCGAGGTGACGTCGTTGTCGCCACCGTGGACTACCTTGAGGATCGCGGGGTCGGCGAACACGGGGGCGAGCGGCGCGAGGTCGCGCAGCGCGAGCGGGTCGACCAGCCACGACGCGCCGCCCAAGGCGCTCAGCTGGATGAGGCAGACCCTCTCGGTGTAGTGATGGAGGCTGTCCCCCTCGGTGTCGATACCGATCGCACGCGAGCTCGAGAGAGCGTCGACGAGCCCGGCGAGCTCGGCGGCGGTGCGTACCCAGTGCGTCGATGAGCCCGGCACGTGACCGCCTACGCCCGCCGCCGCCAGGCGAGCGTGACGAGCTCCTGGAGCCGGGCCGGGTCGCTCGCCGAGGTCTTGCACATGAAGCCGCTCTTGTGGGCGAAGTGCACGTCCGGCTGGCCCTCGACCTGCGAGAAGTCGAGACGCGGATGATCTTCGTAGCGGCCGATGCCGAAGCCCTCGCCGCGCCGGTCGGGGTAGATGATGGCGGCGATCACGTCGCCGAGCTTGCGAGCACGGATATAGCTGCCGAGCATGGAGCTGGGCTCGTCGGCGGCGGGCTCGGTGCGTGGGAGGAACAGGGTCTCGATGCGGTCGTCGCCGGCGGCGATGGTCCAGCGCTCGACGTGCCTGGCGATGAAGTCGAGACGCTCGCGCGCGACGCGCAGGTACTCGAGCAGATCCTCGCCGACCATCTTCATGTACACGTAGAGCGGGTCGGTGGACTCGAGACGCGTGACCTGGCCGAAGCGGCGCAGCAGCGTCGTGTCGATCGGCGAGTTGAGCTGCGAGATCGCGCGACGCGGCACGCCGAGCCACTCGCCGGTCTTCTTGGGGCCGCGCGAGTCGAACCACTCGGCGGTCTCGAGCCAGTCGCAGAACTGGAGCGCGTCCTGGTAGAGGCCGAGATGATCGAGGACGAGCGAGAGCGCGCAGGTCGGCGGATGCTCGCGCGGGAAGTGGTGGTGATCGAAGTTCGAGCGCGCCGGGTCGTGGCTGCCGCCCACGTCGACGATGGCGACCTCGGGATCGTCGAGCTCGGCGGGCGTCGGCTCGCGGCGCACGATCGGACAGCCGTGAATGGCGGCGAGGACACAGGCGGCGAGCAGGTCGTCTTTGTGAGCGCCGCCTGGATGTGTAACGATCGTATGCACGGACGCGCACCCTACCATCGCGGCTCACTCCGGGGACCGGCACACGTGCGCTGACCTACTGCTTCGCCTCGAGCTGTCGGCGGAACACGAGCGGAAGCTTGTCGCGAACGATCGACGTGCCCGTCGCGGCGAGACAGTCGTCGCTCGGCACGCGGCCCGCGACCTGCGCGCCGCCGTCGGCGATGGCGAGCAGGTCATGTTGCGGCATGCGCAGCACGAAGATCTTCACCCGACAGCGCGTCTCGTTTGGCGCGGCGTCGAGGCTCGCGACCTCGACGTGGAGCTCGAGGTCACCGCCGTCGGTGACCGGAACGACAAAGTCGGTCGACTCCAGGCCCGCTGCCGCACTTTGACGCAAGACCTCGCCGTGTTCGTCGTCGGCCGTCACCTCCACGTAGAGCCTGTCGAGGTCGGCGGTGTAGCTCGGCGTCTCGTGCAGGTGGAGGTCGAAATCGGCAGTCGGCGAGGCATGCGGCGCCTCGTCGAGGGAGCCCGTGACTTCGAACGAGCGCGCGGCGGGGGCGGTTGCGGTGGTGCCGCCGCATGCGGCGAGGAGCACGAGAACACTCCGTTGCATCGGCGTCAGCGTACCCGAGCCGCGCGCGCAGCGTCAGAGGCCCCTGATAGCCTCCGCCGATCGAAGGCTACTTCGAAGAGGGAGAATCATGGCTAAAGCAAAGACCATCGCGAAGAGCGCATCCGTGGTGAACGACATCGCAAAAGCGCTCGTGAACCTCGAGCGCGCCTCCACCTCCGCTGACCGGGCCGTGGCTGCGCGCAGCAAGGACGCAAGAACGAACAAAGCGCTGGTGAAGCGACTAGCCAGGCGGCGAGCCGTGCTGAGCAGGCAGAAGCAATCCACCCGGCGCAGGCTCGCGAAGGCGCCCGGCGCTGCCCTCCGGTTTGACCTCCGCGCGATCAACAAGGACCTGGTTCGCACGACCAAGGATCTGAGCAAGGCCCGGGCGGTCAAGGCGAGCAACGCCGGCGAGCTCGCCACCCTGAAGGCTGTCCAGCGCTACTCCAACGCGTACCGCAAGGCGATCGCGCAGGCCGACCGGGTCCTCGGCAAGCGCACGAAGAAGCGCCGCTAGCCTTCCTGCCACGCCATCGTCAGAGCGTCTTGAGGTACTCGATCACCGCCGGTGCCTCCCGGCCGAGCTCGGCGAGGAACGGGTGGCCGGCGACCGAGAAGCCGGGCCGGGTCGCGTCCTCCAGGTACTCGCCCGGCCGCAGCGGATCGCCGGGCGCGCGCGTCGCGACCCCGACCGCGTCCAGATCGTAGGGAGCGTCGAGTGCGACGACGAATGCCGCCGGCCGTCGCTCGGGAGACATCGCGAGGACCGCGAGGCTCGGCCACTGCCCGGCATGGCCGTACGGTGCACGCGCCCACACGTTCGTGAGCACGGGCGGCACGTACCCGAACGTGCGGCGGAACCGGGTGTAGCCGCGGGTCAGTGCCGGATCGTTCGCCGCGGTCTCGAAGCTCTCGGTCGCGGCGTTGGCGCGCGCCGGGTCGGTCCCGATATCGGCGAGCGCGATGATCGATTCGTCGTAGTCGTTCGGGCTCCCGTCGCGCGCGTACGTGCCGTGGCAATCGGAGCAGCGCTCCTCGAACAGCACGCGGCCGCGCTCGGCGAGCGCGCGATCGACGCGGCCGGGAAACGATGGTCGCGGTGCGGGCTGGCGCAGGAACGCGGCGAGGCTCGCGCCCTGAAACGGATGGCGGTCGAGCCATGCGATGCGCGCGCCGTTCGCGAGATCCGCCTCGACGGCGAGCACCGACATCGGCCCCTCCTGGCTCGCGTCCCACGACAGCGTCGTGCGCGCGGCGAAACCGATCACGTCGGGCACCTTCGTCCAGCCGACGACCGGGGCGTACGCGACGTGCGTGCCGGACAGCCGGCGCAGCGCGGGCACGAACGCCTCGATCGTCGCGACCCGGCCGGGCAAACCGCCGGCGGCACGCGCGTGCAGCTCCGCGCGGTCGGCGGCGCGGGCGCGCAACGCGGCGAGGGTCGCGCCGACGAAGGCATCCGCGTAGTCCGCGGGCCACACGATCTGATGGTCGCGTGCGGCCTCGCGGGCCAGCCGGCCGAGCTTCGCGGGTGTGAACGCGCGCTCGGTCGTGATCCGTGCGAACGCGGCGTCATAGGCGTGGATGCGCACCCGCTTGTTGCCCAGGCCGACGACGGTGGCCTCGCCACCACGCCAGCGCAGGCGCTCGACGTGGCACAACGCGCAGCTCGTCACGACGAACGGCACGCCGGTGATCGGATCGGTCGTCAGGTGCATGCCGATCGGCAGACCGGCGCGCACATCCGGATCGTCGCTCGCCGGATCGGCGGTGCGCGCGATGAAGCCAAAGCGTGCGGCGAGCTCGCCGGTGGTCGCGCCGAACGTGCGCGGGAACGCGCGCAGGAGCGCGAGGAAGATCGGATACGGCAGGCCCGTGCGATACGGGTCGCCGAGGCCGGTGCGGGTGAAGATCGCCTCGCCGGCAGCGCGCGAGATCCGCTCGATGTCGTACTCGGCCGGTTCGGACATCGGGACGTCAGGCGCCGGATGCGCCGCGACGGCGGGCGCGCTCGGCGGTGGCGCGCTGGGCGCGCTGCACGAGGCGATCATGAGGTCGACGGTCGCGAGCGGTGCGAGGCGCGTCACGCGGCCATGGTAGCGCTCCTACCCGGAGATTTTCGCCATCCGCAGCGTGTGGACGGTGTGCTGGGTCATCAGCGAGGCGATCGGGCGCAGCTGGTGCGGCGCGATGGCCACCGAGCGGGCGACGCCGAGGGACGCGCGCACGGACAGCGGGACGCGGCCGACCGCGATCACGTTGCCAAACCAGCCCTGCTCGCGGATCGAGTGCAGGTGCAGGAGCTCGCCGGCCGAGATCGCGGCGAGATCGATGATCAGGATCTGCGGCCGTGGCGGCGGCGCGGCGACGAGCGTCGAGACAACCTCGGCGACCGACGCCACGCATCGCGTGTGCAGGCCGGTGCCGGCGAGCTCGGCGCGGATCCACGTCTCGTGCGCGGGCGCGAGCACGAGCGCCCGGATCGCGTCGGTGTCGGACGTCGCGATTCGCGCGGTGGGGCGGGCCAGCAGGCGGGGGTGGACGGTCATGCTCCACGTATCGGCCGAACCCCGGATTCGTTGATGGGGGTCAGCGCTTGACGTAGTCGGTGAGGCCGACGCGGAACCGCTCGAGGATGAAGAAGTTCGTCGGGATCCGGAGCGGGCCGAACGCGCCATAGGCCTTGCCCAGGAACAGGTCGGGGTTGGCCGGGTCGACCTGGACGACGTAATCGCGCAGCACCTGCGACGGATCGAGCGCGGGGTTCCCGCCCTTGCCGTAGTCGAGCAGCACCGCGTGCAGGTACTTGTTGTCGTGCGCGGTCGCATCGACTGGCGCGACCTCGTAGTAGCCGAACTTCTTCGGCGCCACGTGCCAGCGGCCATCGAGCGCGTTGTTCTTGACGGGCGAGTTGTAGCCCATCACGCGATCACCTTGTTCGCTCCGGAAGAAGCCCTTGACGAACTTCTTGATGCCGACGAGGTTCGCGACCGGCAGCACGTTGAGCGGCAGGTGGTTGATGCCGCGGAACTCCCAGCCGACGAGGTCATCGAGGTTCGGCATCACGCCGCGCTGGAAGATCTTCTCGAGCTCGTGCATCGGCGTCTGCTCGAGGCGAAGCTGCGCCACGGACGGCAGCGCCAGCGGTGTGAGGCGCGGCGGGGTCGCGGGGCCACGGGGCGATGAATGAGCGGAAGCGGCGGTGGTCATGACAGTAGTCTCCCTGCGTTGTCGATCACGTGCGCCGCGCAGCGGGTGGCGAGCGCCATGATGGTCTCCATCGGATTGACGCCGATCGGCGTCGGGAACAGCGAGGCATCGGCGACGATCAGCCGGTCGGTGTCGTAGACCTGACCGAAGGGATCGGTGACCGCGGTGAGCCGGTCGGTGCCCATCGCGGCGGTGCCCATCATGTGGACGGTGAGGACCTCCCAGCCGCCGGCGGTGATGCGCTGGTCGAGCAGGCGCCGCGCGTCGTCGGGTGAGCACAGGTCCGCCGCGCCGTGGAACGGCAGCATGATCCGCTTCGCGCCGGCGGCGAACAGGAGCTCGGAGAGCAGCGACACGCCGCGCTGGAGGTTCGCCGCGTCGTGATCGTTGAGCTGGTAGAACGCCTGCGGCTTGCCGTCGATCGTGCGGACGCGGCCGGTCGCCGTGTCCTCGCACAGCATGCCGGCGAGCATCAGGTAGTCGTACTGCGCCATCAGCTCGCCGAGCGCACGGCCGCGGTGCGGCAGCGACATCGCCATCAGGCTCGGCGGCATGTTGATCGACGCGAACACGAGGCCCTGATCCTGGAACTCGCGCACCTGGTACGCCTGGTGCGCTCCCTTCCAGCCGGTCACCTGCGAGTCCATGATCGCGACGACCTTCACGTTCGGGTGCATCGACAGGTTGTGGCCGATGCGGCCCGACGGCGAGCGGAACCCCGAGCGCACGAGCAGGGCAGGCGTGTGGATCGCGCCGCACGCGCTGACGACGAGCTTCGCGCGCACCGCGACGTTGGGGCCGCGCGTGCCGTCGGGATGACGGACGTGGCCGAGCACGCCGGTCGCGCGCTTGCCGTGGCGCATGATCCGATCGACGCGGACGTCGGCGTAGACGCGGGCGCCATAGTGCAGGGCGCGCGGCACGTAGCTGACGAGCGCACTCTGCTTGGCGCCGGTCGGGCAGCCGAACGCGCACCGGTTCGAGCCGACGCAATGCGCCTGGTTGCGCAGGTTACCGATGATCTCCCAGCCCTTGGCGTCGGCGCCCTTCTTGAGCAGCCGGTTGTCGTTGCCGATCGCGGCGTCGTCCATCGGCGCGACGTGGATCCGCTTCTCGACGCGCTCGAAGTACGGCTCCATCTCCTTCGGCGAGGTGCCGATGCCGTGCTTCTGCCAGCGCTCGAGGATCTTCTCGGGCGTGCGCCACGACATGCCGCCGTTGATCACGGTCGAGCCGCCGACCGCGCGGCCCTCCTGGTAGAGGATCGGCGGCCGGCCGAGCGCCATCGTCGCGCCGCCGTCGCGGTAGAGCTGGCGCACCATCGCGGAGGTGTCCGCGGTGAAGTCGCGCGTCTGGTAGTAGCTGCCTTCCTCGACGACGACGACATCGAAGCCGGCCTCCGCCAGCTCGGCCGCCATCGTCGCGCCACCGGCACCCGAGCCGACGATCACGACGTCGCAGTCGAGCACGGTGTCGCCGTGGAGGTCGTGGCGCGTGAACACGCCCGCGGGGCGCACCTGGTTCTCGTGGAGGGCGACGGCGACCATCACGCCACCTCCTTCTTGCGCGCGGCGGGCCGCAGCGGATCGGGCGCGAGGATCTGCGCCTCCTGCTTCTTGACGTCGTCGGCGTAGACGGTCAGCCGCTTCTTCGTGACCTGCTCGATCCACGGCGCCGGCTCGTAGCCGCACGCGCGCATCATCTCCGGCTGCTCGTAGCAGGACAGGCTCATCAGCTGGTTGAGCCCGCGGCCGAGCTGCGAGTCCTCCCAGTACTGGAAGTAGCGCTCGGCGCGCTCGCCGGTCAGCGCGTGGGCGCGACGGCCAAACCGCGCGACCGCTCCGAGGTCGTAGGCGAGGAGGCCGGCGTCGAGGCCCTTGCGGAGCAGCGGCGGCGACGCGGCGAGCGTGAGCCCCATGTGATCGACGATCGCGTCGGCGAGCGGCGCCGCCTCGGGCGGGCAGATCACGGGGACGAGCGAGCGCAGGACAGCTCTCGTGGTCGCGTTCATCCGAGCACCGCCAGCGCCTTGGAGATCTGCGAGTCGTGACGTTCGAAGTAGTCGCCCATCAGCGAGCATGCCCCGTCGGCGTTGCCTTCCTCGAGCAGGTCGAAGAACTTGCTGTAGACCGCGACGTAGTCGTCGGGCAGCTTGACCGCGAACGCGATCTCGCCGGCGGCGTCGAGCCACAGCTTCGAGATCCGGTTGAGCAGCCACAGCCCGGGCGTGAAGCGCGCGGACTCGGCGACCTGGCGCATGACCTCGAAGTCCTCGCGCGGGAACGCGGTCGTCGCGCGCAATGACCACGCTCGCGCCATCGCGGCGCGCGCCCCGGCGGTGCCGCCCTTGGGGATGCGCGACGCGGTCAACCGGATCACCTCGAGCACGACCGCGCGGCGCACCGCGAGCATGTCGATCAAGATCCGGCCGATCGTCGGCTGCCCCTGGTCGGGCTTGCCGTAGCGCAGGTACGCGGCGAGCACCTCGATCGACCAGTCGCGGTACGGCCGCACGACAACTCCCGATCCGCGGCGCGGCTCGACGAGGTTCCACTCTCCGAGCCGGCGGAGTGCCTCGCGCAAGGTCGGGCGGGACGCGCCGAGCTGGCGAGACAGCTCGCGCTCGGCGGGGAGGCGCGACCCGGCGGGGTGCACGCCGCTGACGATGTCCGAGAGCAATCTCTCGAACACCTGATCGATGGCCGTGGTGGCGTTGGGATCCGGCTTGGCGACAGGCATGGTCTTACCAATTGGTAAGACCAATCAGGGTCGCGAGTCAAGCGTGAAGTTTCGGTGTAACGTCGGCTGGATGCGCTTCGGTCCCGGCTTGTGGATGCTGCTCGTTTTCGTCGTCAGTTGCGAGGACAAGGACGCCAAGGTCACCCGCGCGCAGTGCAGCCAGGTCGCCGACCACATCGCGTCCGTGATCATGGACCACTACGCCTCCCACCCCGACGAGCTGTGGGGCGGAATGAAAGATCCGTACGAGACCGGGATCCCCAGGACCATCACGAAGGCTAGCTTCGCCACGTTCCTGGCCACCCAGCAGGGCAAGACGTGGCAGATGCAACGGCTCGGGCAGGTGCGTAGCGCGGCGGAGGCCGGCATCGAGCCCTGCGTCGAGCACGCGTCGCCGGCGCTCGTGCGATGTCTCCTCGCAGTGAAGACGCGCGACGATGTTGCGGCATGTGACAAGGGCAATTCGCCGCTTTCTACGTCCGCCGACGATCCGGGTGGCAGTGACGGCGACAAGGGTCCGTGATGTCGCGTGAAACGCCCGCCATTACGGGCAGGTCGGCTTGACGCTCGTGGATCGGCCTAGCTAGGTTCCGATCATGACGAAGGCCAAGGCCGGCGGCGAGCAACCGGTGGAGATTCCGGACACGCTCCCCATACTCCCGCTGCGCAACTCCGTGTTGTTTCCGGGGGCCATCATTCCGATCGACGTCGGCCGGCGAAAGTCGGTGCGTCTCGTCGAGGACGCGATCGCGAAGGAGCGACCGGTCATCGGCATCCTCACGCAAAAGGATGCACGCACCGAAGATCCGGGCTCGGGCGATCTGTACATGGTCGGCTGCGCCGCGCGGATCCTGAAGGTCATCAAGCTCGCGAAGGATAACTTCTCGGTGATCCTGCAGGGCGTCTCGCGCTTCGAGGTCTCGACGTTCGACGGCGCCGAGCCGTTCCTCTCGGCGAAGGTGCGCAGCGTGCCCGATCCGACGTCGAGCGACGTCGAGCTCGACGCGCTCGTCATGAACCTCAAGGACATCGCCAAGCGCGTCGTCAAGCTGATGCCCGAGCTGCCGAAGGAAGCCGGCGCGCTCGTCGACAGCGTGACCGAGGCCGGTCACCTCGCCGATCTGATCACGAGCCACCTCGAGCTCGAGGTTGGCGAGAAGCAGGACGTGCTCGAGACGTTCGATCTCAAGACCCGCACGCGCAAGGTGCTCCAGTTCCTGTCGCGCCAGCTCGAGGTGCTCAAGGTGCGCGAGCGCATCAACACCCAGGTGCAGGAGGAGATGGGGCGCAACCAGCGCGAGTACGTGCTGCGCCAGCAGCTCAAGGCGATCAAGGAAGAGC
>DAIRFU010000142.1:0-12532 GCA_036794935.1 Kofleriaceae bacterium
CGGCACGGTGGCGAGCGCATCGAGGAGCGCGGGGTCGGTGATGTGACCGCGCGCCAGCCGGCGCCGTACCAGCTCGGCGGCGGCGGCGGGATCGCGCGCGGCGAGCGCCGCGAGCGCCGCGAGCGCGAGTCGTGGGCTGTCGTCGAACGCGCGGTCGACGAGGCCGGGCAGCGCGGCCTCGGGTACGAAGCCCTGGGTGACAACGGTGACCGCGAGCTCGACGTCCGTCGACGTCACGAGGGCGCGCACGTCCGCGCCGAGCTCGCTGATGCCGGCCCGGCCAACCGCGAGCACCGCCGCGCGCCGCACGCCGAGGTCGCTGCTCGCGAGCCCCTCGCGCAACGCGGCGATCATCAGGTGCCGCGTCGCTGCGTCGCGATCCGCGCCCGCGGGCTCGCCGACGATCCGCCGTGCCGCGCGCGCGAGATCGTGCTCGGCGATCCGGCGATCGACGACGCCGCGCAGCGGCAGCGCGACCCGGACCACGTGCGCGGTCGCCGGGCCCGCCTGCCGGCGGTCGCGCGCGAACGTCCACGCGAGGTGGAGGTGATCGTCATCCGACCACACCGCGCGCGGCGGCGGCGGCAGCGGCGACGCGTCGGCGATCACCTGGCGCGCGGCGCGGTCGAGCTCCGCGTTGCCCGACGTCGCGAGCCGCACGTCGACGACGTAGCCGCGGCGATCGACCTCGAGCTCGGCGATCGCGGCGAGCGTCATCCGGTTGAGCGCGTGGCTCGCGGGCAGGCGCAGCCGGCAGTCCTCCAGGAACTGGTGCCACGCGGGCTGCAGCGCCAGCGCGACCGCGGTCAGGTAGGCCGCCGCCGGAGCATCGGGATCGAGCAGCGGCGGCGCCAGCAGGCGCGGCACCGCGGGACGCGGCAGCACCGGCGGCCCAGGCGCGGCCGGACCGCCGCAAGCCGCGACGGCGAGCACGAGAGCGGCGCACCGCATGCCTCATGCTACCAGGCGTCGGCTACATCAGCGGGACGTCGAACATCAGCGTCGGGTTCGTGATGCCCGCGCCGACGAACGTGTCGAACTGCTTGCTGAACATCATGTCACCGACGGTGTCCCAGCCCTCGACGAGCAGCGTCGCCGGGCCGAACGGCACGTTCAGTGCCGACTGCGGGAAGCTATCCGTGAGCTTCTTGCACGGCTTCTTGTCGCTGCCGTTCAGGACCTGGCCGTCGTCGGTCATGATCGTCTGGACGACACCGTTGACGGTGAGCGTCAGCGTCTGATCCTTGATGGCGCTCGGCATCACCTGGTCGCACGACAGCCCGCCCCACGCGATCCGGAACAGGAACGTGCCGGTGTGCGCACCGGGCCACGCATCCCACGGCACGTTGACGGTGACCTCCTGCGGCACCTCGCGGGTGCCGGCGGTCACCGTGCCCTCCACCGGCCACGCGAGGATCGGCGCCCCGCCCGCGTCGAGTGGCTTCACGTAGACGTGGTAGTCACCGGCGGCGAGGCCGGTGAACGTCGCCTGCGCGGCGCCGCAGTCCTCCTGGATCGTGGTCACGACCCCAAGCGCGTCGACGACATCGACGTTGACCTTCCACACGCCGAAGTCGACGCACGAGTCCATCGGGAACCCGAGGTCGGGGTACGCGTCGAACGTCCACTTGACCAGCGTGTGTCCCGGCAGGGTGCAGTCGTCCGTCGGACAGCCATCGTCGTCGGCGCATCCCACGAGCAGACCGGCGACCGCGACCAGAAACAGGAGCTTGTTCATGCCGAAACCTCCCCACGGACGTGCAGACCTAGATGACGGCGGACCGCGAAGTACGGCTCGCTGACCGCGAACGCGAGCAGCTCGCGGAGGCGCTCCTTCACCGACATGCTCGACAGGCTCGCGCCCTCGGTCGCGATGCCCTTCGCGGCGACCTCGAAGTCGTTCGCGAGGATGAAGCCGACCCGGTTCGCGGTGAGATCGGTCGCCGCGCGCCAGCCCGCGATGAGCCCGTTGCCGAGCCGCCCGGTCAGCTTGTGCGAGAGCTCGCCGACTTGCTCGAGCAGCGGGCCGGGGACCTGGCGCTGGAGCTGGCCGGCCAGCTTCTTCGCATCGTCGTTGTCCGCCGCGTACGGCTGGCCGTCGTGGCCAGTCAGGTGCGCGCCGCTCGCGAGCACCGCGGCGCTGAACGCGGCCTCGAGCTTGGGCAGCGTGCCGACCGCGAGCGTGACGAAGCGCTCGGGCCGCAGGTACGCCATCCGCTTGCCGACCTCGAACGCGAGCTCGCGCTCGTCACCCTTGTCGATCACCGGCGCCCCGACGAGCAGCGACGGCACGAGCTTCTGGCGATCGGCGCCGAGGCCGACCGTATTGGCGACGCGCAGACCATCGCCTTGCTCCTGCAGCCACACCATCGGTGCCGGATCGATCGCGAGCACACCGGCGACGTACTTGACGACGCGGCTGACCGCGCGCGGGTCGCGATCCAGATCGGTCCGCGAGTCAGGCGAGAGCCCGAACGCGGTGATCGGCTGCGCGGTCCCGGCGGCGAGCGCACCGAGCGTCGACGCGAAGATCGCGCCGACCGCCTTGTCCTCACGCGGGTGGATGATCGCCTTCTGCCACAGCTCCTCGGTCAGGCGGCGCGGCGCCGGCGTGAAGCTCCGCGGCCGGAACTTCTCGTACAGCATGCGCTCCTCGTTCGAGGCGGCGCCGAGGAACACGAGCGCCTGCGCGACGCAGAACGCCTTGTCGAGCTCGTGCTCCGCGCGATACAGGCTCGCGAGGGCCTTGTAGAGCTCGACGCGATCGGGCGCGTGCGAGAGCAGGAACTGGAGCTCCTGGATCGCCTCGGTCCGGCGCGCCTCGCCTGCCTCCAGGTAGAGGTCGGCCAGCTGCTCGTGGCGCGCGACGTCGTCGGGTGCCAGCTCGCACGCGACCTGATACGCCTCGGTCGCGGCCTCGGTGTCGCCGAGGTGGTCGGCGCAGATGTCGCCGAGCCTCGTCCACAGCTCGAGCAACTTGTCGGTCGGTGCGTCCTCGCCGATGCGCTTGAGCTGGCGGCGGTACGCGCGCGCCAGGTTCTTCCAGTCCTTGCGCGCGGTGAGCAGCGCGTCGATGCCCTCGAACGCCTTCGGCGTCAGCGGGTTGTCGTCCAGCGCGGCGTGGAACTTATCGACGGCGAGCTCCTGATCATGCAGCTCGTCGCGCGCGATCACCGCGGCGGTGTAGTGGAACCGGGCGCGGCGGTCCGGCGAGTCCTCGAGCGCGGAGAGCTGATCGAGCGTCTCGATCGCGCGCCGCCACTGGCGCTGCTCCGTGAATGCCTCGAGCAGCTTGTGCAGCAGCACGCGCGAGGCGGGCGCGATCGTGAGGCCCTCGAGGTATGCGCCGGTGGCGCTCGTGACGTCCTTCAGGCGCTCGCGCCAGATGTCACCGATCTCCTCGAACAGCTTCGAGCGGTTGAAGTCGGTGCCATCTCGTTTGGCGAGCGCGTCGATCTGCGCGCGCTTCGCCTCGGCGACCGTGCGCCATTCGCCGCGTGCGCCGCCGAGCTCGACCATCGCCTCGAGCGTCGCCTCGTGCAGCGGCTCCTTCTCGAGTGCGCGGCGGAAGCTCGTCTCCGCCTTCTTGTCCTCGCCGAGCGCGCGCGATGCGGCGCCCAGCCGGTACCAGATCTCGGCGACCTGACCGTCGGAGATGCCACTGCGATGGCGGGCGAGCAGCTCGCGGTAGCGGCGCTCGACCTCCTTCCACATCTCGGCGGCGGGCTCGCTGCCGTCGTTCACCTTGGCCTCGGCCATCAGCACGTTGGCGAGCCCGATCGCGGCCTCGAGGCTGTCCGGATCCGCCTCGACGGCGAGCCGGAAGTGGCGCGCCGCCTTCTCGTAGCGGTGCAGCGCCTCGTACGCGTTCCCGAGCTGCGCCTGGCGGCGGCTGCGCTCGTGGCGATCGATCGAGTCCTGACCTTCGGCCTGCCGAGCGAGCATCTCGAGCACCGGCAGTGCGTCGTCCCAGCGCTTGTTCGCGACCAGGCGATCGGCGACGCGCTGACCGGCGTCGACGTGATCCGGATCGAGCTTGAGCACGCGCTCGTACAGCTCCTGCGCGCGCGCCGGATCCTCGAGCCGCTGGTCGGTGATGATCGCGGCCTCCCAGACCAGCGCGATGCGCTCGGTGCGGCTCGCGCTCGCGGCCTCGGCGCGCAGCAACAGCTCGACCGCCTGCGTCCAGTTGCCCCGCTTCTCGTGGAGCTGACCGAGCACCTTGAGTGCGGAGAGGTTCTCGTTGTCGAGCGAGAGGGCCTTCTCGAGGTGGCGCTGCGCCAGCTCGGGATCCATCAGGTTCTCGAACGCCATCCGGCCCGCCTCGGCGTACAGCGGCGCACCGCTGTCGCCCTCGAGCGCGGCGTGCTTCACCAGCACGTCGACGGCGCGATCGAACGCTTCGGTCCGCGCGTAGAGCCGCGGCAGCACGGACAGCGCGGTCCGGCTCTCCTCGTCGATCGCGAGCACGTTCATCAGGCAGTCGATCGCCTTGTGCGGATCGGCCAGCTCGCGCTCGTGGATCTGCGCGGCTTCGAGATAGAGCTCGACGCGCGCGGCCGGCGTCTTGATCGCGGTGATGTGGCGATCGAGCGCGGCGACCAGGTCGTACCAGTTCGCCTCCCCCTTGAGCACGCGCTCGAGCCCGCGGTACGCGTCGTCGGCGTTCGGATCGGCCGCGAGCAGCTTCTCGTACGCGTCGCGGGCGCGCGCCGGGTCGCGATCCTCGAGCTCGGCGGCGAGCTTGCGCAGCGTCGTCAGCTTCTCGCCCTCGGGGGCGACGGCGCCGAGCCGCTCCATCGTGCGGAGGTAATCCTCGGTGCGGCCCGTCTTGTCGTAGAGATCGACGAGCTCCTTGAGTGCCGCGACATCGCTGCCGTTCGCGGCGATCGCGGCCTCGTAGCGCTGGATCGCGCCCTCGAGATCGCCGAGCTTCTCGACGCGCAGCGTCGCCAGCTCGCGGCGGATCGCGGCGGCGCGGCCGGTGTCACCGGCCTCTGCGAAGATCTCGGCGCGGCGGTCGAGGACCTTGGCGAGCTTCGCCCACTTCTCGTCGCGCCGGTACAGGCGCTCGAGTGCGGCGAGCGCGTCGTCGCTGTTCTCGTCGAGATCCACCGCGGCCTGGTAGGCCTCGATCGCCTTGGCCGTCGACGCGAGCTGCGTCTCGTGGAGATCACCGAGATCGACGAGCAGGCCGACCTTGGTCGCGACGTCCTGCTCGATCTCGCCATGCGCTCGAAGCGCGTCGGCCAGATCGGCCCACTTCTGCTGCGTGCGATAGCTGTCGGCCAGCGCGAGATGCGCGGCACGGTTCGTCGGATCGAGCTCGAGCGCGCGGCGCAGGCTGGGCAGCGCGTAGTCGGCGCGATCGAGCTTCTGCGCGTACCAGCCGCCGAGCCGTGCCCACCACTTGGAGGCGAGCGTGGTGTCGGTTGCATCGGTCGCGATCTCCGACGCCTCGGCGACGAGATCGGCCCATCCGCCGGTCGCGGCGGCGAGCTTCTCGGCGCGCGCGGCGGCGACGTCGTCATCCGGCGCGAGCTGGCAGGCGGTCGTCGCCGCCTCGAACGCACGGCGGAGATCGCCGATCTCGGTCTCGTAGACGCTCGACAGCTCGAGCAGCGCGTTGGCGCGCTCGCCCGCCTCGGCAGCCTCGACGCGGCCGAGCAGCACCTCGACGACGATGTCCCACTTCTTGGTCTGACGGGCCTTGTGCTCGATCAGCGCGAGCGCGTCGCGCGCCTCGGCGGCCTCGTCGCCGCCTTCGGCGAGCACGGCGACCCACGCGTCGACGTCGTCCGGATCCGGGCGGGTCTGCGCGAGCGAGATCTGCGCCTTGTCACATGCGGCGCGGAGCGCGTCGAGCCACTCGATCACGCTGCGCTCGGCGACCTCGTCGCCGCCACGCCCCTGCAGGTTGACCACCTCGATGTGGTGGTCGGCCATCAGCTCGTCGACGGTCACCGGACCGACGCCGGCGCCGAGGAAGTAGTGCGTACCGCGCGGCGGCTCGAACATGCCGAACACGCGGTCGAGCAGCGCGGACAGATCGGGATCGCCGTAGCGGAACCCGACGAACACGAGCGACCCTTCGACGTAGAGCTGGCGCGCGTACTCGCGCAGATCGACGGCGCGTGACAGCGCGCGGCGCACGCTCGCGGGCGTGACGACGTACGTGTCGAAGTTGCCGAGCATCTTGACCAGCGTGCGGCGGCGCAGGCTCAGCTCGCCGAGCTCCTGGTACGTGACCATGCGAGCGGGCGGCCAGTCCTCGGGCGACTGCGTCTCGAGCGCGTGATCGAGGATGTCGCCGGGGAACGTCGTCCAGATGTGGCGGAACGGCAGCTTCGCGAGCGTCTTCGGCAGCACCGGCACGTCGGCGGGTGCGGCCCACGTCTCCTGGACGATGCGATCGCAGGTCTCCTCGCCGAGCGCGCGGGCGAGGAAGCCGACCGCGCGGACGAGGCTGCCCTTGTTCAGCAGCTTCTCGAGGTCCTTGGTCGCCGCGTCATCCCCTTCGCGGCCGCGGGACTCGAGCGCCTTGGTCATGCGCTCCAGGAGTTGTTTCCAGCTCGGTACTCCGATTCCCGCACCGACGACCAGGGCAGCTTTGCCCGTACGGATCTGCTCGATGAGAGACTCGGGGATCGTGTGCTCTTGCATCCTAAACCCCTTTGTCTGGTGTGGTTCGCGCGGACCCTATCGAGCGCGCCTCACACGCGCAAGCGGAAAGTGTTACCGTCGAGAACACAAGGCCGATGACGAGCAAGGTGCGGTGGCGGGCCCCAGCGTGGGCGCTGTTCGAGACGCGATACGCGGTCGACTCGCTCGTGGACGATCTCGCGGTCGCGGTCACGCTCGAGCAGCTCGGCCCGGCGCGCGTGCTGCACCTCGCCATCGGCGCCGGCCGCGTGTCGGTCGCGATCGCGCTCGGCAAGACTCCGGAGGCGACGTTCAGCGTGCCCAGCGCCGAGGCCGGCGCGGCGTGCCTGGAGCTGCTCGCCGGCTGGCTCGGCGTGGCCGTGCCAGCGAGCCCGCCGCATGCCCTCGGCCAGCCGCCGCCGATCACGGTCGGCGCGATCGACATGGGCCGCGGCAAGGGCCAGCGCCGGGTGTGGCAGCTCGTGCAGCTCGTGTTCGGCTACGACGCGCGACTTTATCTGATCTGGCGCGTCGCCGGCACCGAGGCGTTTCTGTGCGAGCACGAGTCGGCCGATCGCGAGCAGGTGGTGCGCGAGCTCGCCTATGTGCTTCGCGACGGGGTCCAGACCCGGCGCGACACGCCGCTGCCGCCGCGGCCGTGCTTCATCTTCGACGGTCAGCCGAGCCCGGTGACCGCGCAGGCCTGGGCGCAGAAGATCCAGATCGAGCCCGCCGAGATCATGGCGCGGCTCGAGGCCGCGGGCCGCGCGCACGTCACGCCGCTCTATCATCAGATCGACACCGCGCTCGACGCGTGGCCCGACGATCCGCGGGCCGCCGCGATCCGCGTGATGAAGCTACCGGTGCAGGGCTGCATCGGCGTCGTGTGGGGCGCGATCGCGCATCGGGGGGCCGAGGCGCTCCGTCCCGACGAGGTGGCCGGGCTGCGCGAGCGGTTGCGATCCCTCGCGGCCGCCGACTTCGTGCGCAGGCTCCACCATCAGGACGAGGTGCATGCCTTGCTGCTAAGGTGAGCGCGTTCATGTGGTCCGAGATCGCCGCCATCTACCGGGCGTCGAAGAAAAAGAAAGACATCAACTGGTTCACCGAGTGGATCGCGCGTCCACCGGGAGCCGTCGTCGTCTACTTCCTGCGCAACACGCGGATCACGCCGAACCAGGTGACGTTCGCGTCGGCGTTCATCGCGGCAGGCGCGTGCGCGATGCTCGTCGCCCTGCCCGGCTGGGCGTGGCTGGTCGCGGCGGCGCTCGTGTTCGAATTCTCGTTCGTGCTCGACTGCGCCGACGGCCAGCTCGCGCGCCTGCGCAAGGTCGCGTCGCCGGTCGGTCACCTGCTCGACTTCCTGATGGACGAGCTCAAGGCGATGCTGCTGTTCGGCTCGGTCGCGGTCCGGCTGTGGCGCGATACGGGTGACGAGCGCCTGCTCGTCGTCGGTCTCGCCGGGCTGTTTTGCCTCGCGGCCGGCATCGCGCTGACCTCGTTCATGCGGCGCCCCGAGTACGGCGCCAAGCAGATGACCGAGGACGGCCAGCCCGCGGAGGTCGGCACCCGGCGCGGTCCGATCGGCATCGTGCTCAACACGGTCGAGCACGCGGCGCGCATCGTCGTGCACTACCCGCAGTACCTGTGGCTGTGCGCCGCGGTGAACCGGATCGACATCTACTTCTGGGCGTACGCGGCCGTGAACGTGCTCTACCTCGGCATGAGCCTGGCGAAGATCCTGCTCCGGCTCGGAAAGTTCCAACCCACATGATCAAGCGCGCGATCCTGATCGCGGCCGGCCGCGGCAAGCGGCTCGGCACGCACACCGACGAGATCCCCAAGTGCATGGTCCAGGTCGGCGAGCGGCCGATCCTCGGCTGGGTGTGGGACGCGCTGGCGTCGGTGGGCGTCGAGGAGCTCGTCGTGATCCGCGGCTACCGCGGCGACGTGCTCGAGTCGTTCGTGCGCACGCTCGTGCCCAGGCCGATCTTCGTCGACAACCACGAGTGGCAGACGAACAACATCCTGCTCTCGCTCGCGTGCGCGCGCGCCTACCTCGACCAGCCCTGCTACCTGACGTACTCCGACATCGTGTTCACGCCCGGCGTGGCGCGCGCCGCGGCGGCGTCCACGGCCGAGATCGGGCTCGTGATCGATCGCAAGTTCCGCGACATCTACATCGGCCGCACCGAGCACCCGCTCGCCGAGGGCGAGGTCGCCGACCTGCTGCCCGACGGCACGGTCGCGCGCGTCGGCAAGAAGGCGCTGCCAGCGGCCGACGCGGTCGGCGAGTACATCGGGCTCACCCGCCTCGGCGCACGTGGCGCGGCGATCGCCGCGAATACGATCGATCAGCTCGCCCACCGCTACGCGGGACGCGACGAGGAGCCGTTCCAGCGCGCGGCACGCTACCGCAACGCGTATCTCACGGATCTGTGGCAGCAGCTGATCGATTCGGGCATCCCGATCGAGCCCATCCTGATCGACGGTCAGTGGCGCGAGATCGACACCACCCAGGATCTCGAACGCGCACGCGAGCTGTTAGAGTCGCGGCCCAAGGAATGGACATGACACGCCTCGCACTGTTGATCGTCGCGATGACCGCGTTCGGGTGCTCGAAGCCGAGCGAGGAGAGCTGTCGCAAGGCGATCGGGAACATGCAGCGCCTCATGGGCACCGACAACCTGCTCGAGCCGAGCGAGGTCGAGTCGGAGGTGCGGCGCTGCCGCGGCGGCTCGAAGCGGGCCGCCGTCGAGTGCGCGATCGAGGCGCAGACACTCGAGGATCTGCGGCACTGCGACTTCTACAAGGTGCCCGCGAACGCGCCGGGCATCGGGACGCAGGCCGAAGGCTCCGCAGCCGGTTCGGCCGCCGCAGGGTCGGCCGCCGCGGGTTCCGCTGCCACGGGTTCTGCGACTGCCGGTTCTGCTGCTGCTGGTTCGGCGACTGCCGGTTCTGCTGCTGCCGGTTCTGCTGCTGCTGGTTCGGCGACTGCCGGTTCCGCCGCTGCTGGCGCGGCGACTGCCGGTTCCGCCTCCGGTTCTGCGACCGGTTCGGGAACCTGAGCTACTCGTCGTCGTCCTCGTCGCCGAACATGACGGCGACGCGCAGCTCGACGGCCTCGAACGGCTCGGCGCGAACGACATCGGCCGACGCGGCGGCGGTCCGCACGACGTAACCGTCGGGCGTCCAGCGGTGCACGAGCAGCGTCTTCTCGATCGGCCGCACGATCCAGAAGTACGGTACGCCGGCGCGGTGGAGCACCGGCATCTTGTCGATGAAGTCGCGCTTCTCCGTCGATGGCGAGATGATCTCGCACGCCCAGTCGGGCGCCATGCGCAGCGGGCGGCCCTGCGGCCGCTCGGGCATCCGCTCGCGTCGCCACCCCATCAGGTCGTGACAGAACACCTCGTGCGTCTCGTACTGGAGATCCGACTCCGACGCGAACCACCAGCCCCCCGGCCAGCGCTCGCCATGCGCACGATCGAAGCGGCGCCCCACCCAGGTGCCGAGGCGCATCTGTGTGCTGCCGTGCTCCCCGGCGGGACCGACCCGCGGAACGATCACGCCGTGGATCAGCTCGGCGCGCTTGTTCTCGGGATCCGTGAACGCGAGCAGATCGTCGTAGGTTGCCAGCTGCGGCGCCGCCATCGGAGTCATCATAGCGCCCGGCGCATTGCACGGCGTGCGCCATTCGTAACCACCCGAGGTCGTTGCCATCACGCGCCGGCTGTCCGGTCGCGATGGCCGCGGCGCGGACGACGTGTCCGGTCTATGATTCTCGCGTGCGCACGCTCGCCGTGATCGCCACGTTGCTCGCGGCCGGTGCCGCGCGCGCAGACACGCCTGCGAGCACGAACACGCCCGCCCCCGCGAGCACGACCGCGCCCGCGAAGACGACCGCGCCCACAAACACGGCCGCGCCCACGCCCGCGGCGGCGAAGATCTCCGCGCCGGCGGACCGGCCCGTGCTCGCTGCACTCGCGCCGGCTGACGATGCGCGGCGCGCGATCGCGATCGGACCCGAGGGCCAGGTGTACGAGCCCGACGGCAAGGGCGCGTGGGTTCGTACGCATGGCGGTGGCATCGGCAGACCGATCGTCGGGGCGACCGCGGTCGGTGGCACGGTGCTGGTCGGCGCGACCGGCGCGCCACCGTTCAAGCTCGCCGGCCGCACGTGGAGCGCGCTGCACTTCGGCCGCAAGGTCCGTGCGATTCTCGGCCGCGGCTCGCGCGGGCTCGCCGCCGTCGGCCGCAGCGTGTTCGCGCTCGACACGCTCGAGCCCAGCAAGCTCGCCAACGCGCCGGCCTCGATCCGCGCGCTCGCGGGCTCCGGCAAGAGCGTCGTGATCGCGACCGAGCGCGGCCTCATGAAGCTCGTCGGCTCGGCGTTCCGGCCGGTGCCGAGATGCCCGACCGGCGTACGCTCGCTGATCAGCGAGCGCTGGGCGCTACTCGACCGCGGCGCGTTCGACATCAAGACACTACGCACGGTGCCGTGGCCCACCGACGTGGACGTCGAGCGTGCGACGGCGGTGGGCAACGACCTCGTCGGCGTCTCGCGGCACGGAGCCACGGTCGAGCTGATCACGGTTCGCGGCCGCAAGGTCACGCGCGAGCCGGTGCCGCTGCGTGGTGCAACGTCGATCGTCGGCATCATCGTCGACAAGCAAGCCCGCGTCGCGATCGCGCTCGGCGATGGTCGCATCGCAGTGCGCGACGGCGGCACGTGGACGGTCACCGAGGTCCGCCAGGCGCTGCCCGCAGCCAGGCCCGGGCCGCCGCCGGCGGAGTCGCGGTGAGCGCGCCCTGCGTCAAAGCCCGTGCGTCCCGCGTCTCAGCCCGTGCGTCCCGCGTCTCAGCCCGTGCGTTCCGCGTCTCAGCGCGCCCGACGGAGCGACGGGAGCGCGGGCGCTGATGGCGAAGACCGAGCGGCACGTCGCGAGCCACGTGTTCAACATCGCGGTGCTCGTGATCGGCGCCGGCGCGCTGGCGTGGATGCTCGATCGCCTCGGCTGGGACAACGTCGAGCGCGTGCTGACCGGCGTCGGCGGCTGGTTCGCGGTGATCGTCGCGCTCGACATCGCCGCGCTCGCGTGCGAGGCGGCCGCGATCCGCGAGTTCTTGCGGCCGGAGTCGCGGATGATCGCGTACTGGCGCATCCTCGCCGCGCAGACGAGCGGGCGCGCGATCAACATCCTGACGCCGGGTGGCGCGCTCGGCGAGGCGACGAAGGTGACGATGCTCGTCGCGCACGTGCCGCGCAGCCGCGTCGTGTCGTCGATCGTGCTGCTCAACCTGGCGTCGTTCTATCTGTCGGTCGCGATCCTGATCATCGGTGTGCCGGTGACCGCGCTGCTCGTCGACCTGCCACACGACCTGCGCCTCATCGTGTGGACCGGGCTCGCGGTGCTCGTCCCGCTCGTCGTCGCGCTCGGCATCTTGATCCAGCGCGGCGCACTCGCCACGGTGCTCGCGAGCGCACACCGCCTGCACCTGCTGTCGGCCGAGCGCGCGCAGCGCTGGTCGGCGCGGCTGGCCGACGTCGACCGCCACATCCGCGAGCTGCAGTCGGACCGCACGAGCGGCACGCGCACGGGGCTCGCGCTCGTGTGCGCGGCGCGGCTGTGCGGCTGGGCCGCGACGACGGTCGTGCTCTACACGGTCGGCGTAACGGTCGGCTTCACGGTGCTCGCCGGCGTGTTCTCGGTCGGCGTCTTGATCGGCTGGATCTCGGCAGTCGTCCCGTTCGGGCTCGGCATCGCCGACGGCAGCAACTACGCGCTGTTCGACGTGCTCGGCGCCGCCGGCGCGCACGGCGTGTTCGTGACACTGCTCGGGCGTGCGCGCAGCCTGACGCTGGCGCTGCTCGGGCTCGTCGTGATGG
>DAIRFU010000736.1:0-3470 GCA_036794935.1 Kofleriaceae bacterium
GGCGTACCAGGTGACGCCGGCGGCCAGCAGCGCACGGACATCGAGCGCGAGCTGGCCGGGCGCGTGCGCGCCGTCGACGACGATCTGCACGCCGCGTGCGGCGAGCGGCGCGAGCAGCCGATCGAGCGGCAGGCGCAACGCGGTCGGGCTGGTGATGTGATCGAGGAGCGCGAGCGTCGTGCGGGGCGTGAGCGCGGCGGTGAAGGCGGCGACCACCGCATCGGCGTCGAACGGCAGCGCGATCGGCACGACCACGACGCGTGCACCATGCAGGGCCGCGATCCGATCGAGCTGGTTCTTGCACGCGCGATACGCGTGATCCGTGGTGACCAGCTCGTCGCCGGCCGCGATCCGTGACGACGCGAGCGCGATCGCGACGCCGGTCGTCGCGTTCGGCATGAACGCGAGCCGGTCGGCGGGTGCGCGGAGGAACATCGCGAGCGCCTCGCGGGCGCGATCGAGCTCGGCCTGCCACTCGAGCACGAAGAACCGCATCGGTGCCGCCTCGAGCCGCGCGCGCCACTCGTTCGCCGCCTCGATCACGGCGAGCGGGCAGCCGCCGAACGAGCCGTGGTTGAGATGCACGACATCGGGAGCCAGCGCCCAGCGCTCGAGGTGCGTGTACGGCGACGCGAGCTTCACCCCTGCAGCATAGCCGCGAGTGCGAGCAGGTGGCGCGGGTGATGCGCCTCGGCCCAGGCGGCGGGGCCGGGCTGCGTCACGGCGAGCACCCGATCGATCCACGCGCGCGGGATCGCGGATGCACCGTCGCGCGCGCCGAGCAGGGCGCCGGTGATCGCCGCGTTCGTGTCGGCATCACCGCCGCGGCTCGCGACATCGACGAGCGCGTCGCGCCAGCTCGCCGTGTGGACGAGGTGCCAGAACGCGAGCCGGAACGCGACGCGCACGAAGCCCGCCATCCGGTGGAGATGCAAGTCGCTCGCGTAGAGGTTCGGCGCGTCCGCGGCCGCGGCATCGAGGTCGCGTGCGAGATCCTCGGCGGCCGCATCGACGAGCGCGAGATCGTCGGCGTTGTCGCTCCACAGCTCGCGCAGCTTCGCGGCTCCGATCGGGATCGCGGCGCGGGCGAGCTCGAGCTGGCGCCGGGCGAGCTCGCGCGGATCGCGGAGGCGTGGCTCTGCCGCGTGCGCGAGCACGCCGCACGCGATCGCGGCATTGAAGGCCGCGCACGCGATCGCGCACCGCGGATCGGCGTGCGTGATCAACGAATCGGTCAGCGACGCCTCGACGAGCCCATCGAGCTGCCCGTCGCGGAGGTGGCGCGCGCAGAACACGCCGATCGGCGTGGTGCGCATGAGCGAGCCGTTGCCGGCGGCGCGCCGCCCACTCACGTGCCAGGTCTCGCGGCCGGCGACCGCGACCGGCATACCCGCCTGGATCCGGCCGAGCGCGGATGCAGTCTGGTTGCCGACATCGAACGCGTGCTGGTACCAGGCGACATAGCGGGTCGCGAGATCGAGCATGTCGACCTCGCGCTTCTCGGTCAGGCTGCGCGCGAGGCAGATCGCCATCTGCGTGTCGTCGGTGATCTGGCCGGCGGTGAGGCCGAACGGGCCGCCGCCGACCACGTCGGTGGCCGGGCCGGTCGCGAGGATGGGGTAGGGCGGCTGATCGATGCGCGCGAACTCGTAGGTGGTGCCGAGCGCATCGCCGACGGCCATGCCGAGCAGCGGGCCAACCTCCGGAAACTCGATCCAGCTCTCGCCCCGTGCTGCGTTCATGGTGTACAAGGTACACTATATGTTCGCGCGGACAAGCGAGATCTCGGGATCTCCTCCAAACGGGCAGTTTTCTTGGCCGATCGGCAGGCTTCTGTAGATTGGCCTACGTGAGCGACTCTGCTGCGCGTGCGCGCCTCGACCGCTGGAAGCAATCGCTGCTCGATCCCGACGAGCGTCTGCTCGACCTCGGTGACCACGGGGTCCCGATCGCGCTCGACCCGGTACGCCTGGCGTTCACGCTGGCGGCCGGCGGGACGCTGGAGGTCGAGGTCGGCGGTGATCCGGCCCATCGCGGCGCGAGCGACGGCGAGCACGAGCTGTGGCTCGCGCTCGGCCTGCTGCGCTGGCCCCGGAGCGGGCCGGATGCACAGCCTGCATCCGAGGGCGACGGTGCGTCGCGCATCGCGCCGCTCGTGTTGTGGCCGGTCCGGGTCGAGCGCGGCGACGGCGCGTGTCGCCTCGTCGCGGTGGCGGGACAGCGGCCGCGCACGAACGCGATGCTGCTCGAGGGTCTGCGTCGCGAGCACGAGCTCGTGCTCGATGCGGGCGATGACTTCGATCTCGGCGCGTTGCTCGACACCATCGACGAGCTGGCGCAAGACCGCGAGGGCTGGCGGCTCGATCGCGCCGCGCGCCTCGTCACGCTGTCGTTCGCGCGCTTCGATCTGTGGCGCGACCTCGAAGGGCAGGAGCTACTGGCTGCGCCGCCGGTCGCCTGGCTCGCCGGCGAGGCGCCGGCACCCGCGCTGGCCGACGCCCGCGATGCGGACGTGCTCGCGCCGCTCGACGCCGACGCGAGCCAGCTCGCGGCGATCACCGCCGCCAGCGCAGGCTCGAGCTTCGTGCTCCAGGGCGCACCGGGCACCGGCAAGTCGCAGACGATCGCGAACATGATGATCAGCCTCGCGAGCGCGGGCAAGACCGTGCTCGTCGTCAGCGATCGCGCGACCACGCTCGACATCATCCACCAGCGGCTCGCCGCCGCCGGCCTCGGCGAGCTCGCGCTGCCGCTCTACGCGGGCCACGACGGCCGCGCCCAGGTACTCGGCACGCTCGCGCGCGTGCTCGATCGCTCGGTGCGGCTCGCCGCGAGCACGACCGCGGGCGACGCCCGGCTCGCCGACCTGCGCACCGCGCTCGACGGTTACGTCCAGGCGCTGCACGCGGTCGGCCCGTTCGGCATGTC
Source organism: Kofleriaceae bacterium (assembly GCA_036794935.1). GTDB lineage: Bacteria > Myxococcota_A > Polyangia > Haliangiales > Haliangiaceae > JABFXX01. Next base: position 2,929 of record DAIRFU010000736.1, read on the forward strand.
GATGCACGAGGTGCTCGGCAAGCTGGTCGAGCTGCGCACGACTCCGTGCGCGCGGCTCGCCGAGCGCGATACGCCGTCACTCGATCACGCCACCTACGAGCGCCGCCGGCACGCGATCGAGGCGCTCGCCGAGGCGGCTGCAGCCGTCGAGCCGATCGCCGCGCACCCGTGGCGGAGCTCCGCACTCGACGCCTGGCCGCACGATGGTACCGAGCGCGCCACGCGCGCCCTCAACGAGGTCCGCAGCGTCGTCGAGGTGATGATCGCGGCGATCGCGGACGTGCTCGAGCTCGTCCCCGGCATCGTCGCGCGTACGCCCGAGCAGGTGCGTGCGCTCGGCACCGTCGCGGAGCTCGCGGCCGCGTCGCCGCGTCCGGGTGCCGAGCTGCTCACGAACATGCGCGCGACCCGCAGCGACGAGATCGCCGAGCGCATCGCGCTGATCCGCGCCCGCGGCACCGGTACGCTGGAGGTGCCGCGCGAACCCGCGTCGTTCCTCGCGATCGCGACGCGCCACCGCGCGCTCGTCGCCGAGATCGAGG
>DAIRFU010000737.1:0-1513 GCA_036794935.1 Kofleriaceae bacterium
AGATGCCGACGAGCACGAGGTCGGCCTTCGGCAGGTTGCGCGGCTCGGCGCCGTCATCGTTCTTGACCGCGAACTCGACCGCCTCGATGCGGCGGAAGTAGTCATCCGTGATCATGTGGAGCAGGCCGGGGACGCCGGCGGGCGGCAGCCCGAGGTAGAGCGCGAGCTTGCTGATCAGCGCGCCCATCAGATCGACGGTCTCGATGTTGTACTTCTCGACGAGCTTGGAGATCAGGTCGCGCTCTTCCGGGTTGACGACGGTGAACACGACCAGCGCCTTGAGCTCGGCGGCCTTCTCGAGGATCTGCTCGAGCTCGCTCTCGAGCCGGACGCGCGAGAACATCCGGATCTGGACCGGCTCGCTGAACTGCAGCGTCGCGGCGCGCACCATCCGCTCGGCGGTCTCGCCGGTGGCGTCGCTGATGATCATCACCGTCTTCATCTGTGCGCCTCTATATCAGAGTCCGAGCACCTGCGCGAACGGGTCCGATTTCAAACCACCGGCAGCCGAACACGCGTCGCGCCGTGATCGATGACGCGCGGGCACTCCGGGTCCGGAGCGGCGAGATCGCCCGCGACATGGGCGCTGACCACCTTGCAGCCGCCGCGGCACAGCGCGTGGTACTCGCACGACGCGCACGGCTCGCGCGGCTCGTCGCGCCACGTACGAAATGCGCCGAACGCGCCCGGCGCCGACCAGTACGCCGCGAGCGCGTCGACACGCGGCCGCTCGCCTGCGAGGGTGGGCGGTGGCGACGCGAAGCTGCACGCGGTGAGCCGGCCGTCGGGTTTGGCGCCGACGAGGAAGTCGCCGCCGGTGCAGCCGTAGACCGCGAGCTCGGCGAGCAGCGCGCGATCGGGACGGTGATGCGCGAGCATCGGCGTGTACGAGCAGTCGACCTTGACCCGGATCTTGTGAGCTCGCGCGGCGGCGAGGACGGTGGGCAGGAACGCACGGTGCTGGGCGTCGGTGCAGCGCAGCTCGCTGTACGCGCGCGCGCCGCGGCCCGACGGCTTGAAGCGCAAGAGCTCGACCTCGGAGAGCCGGCGCTCGCGTGCGTACGCGAAGATCTGCTCGAGCTCGGCGAAGTTGTGCCGCGTGACGACGACGTTGATGCCGATCTCGTGCTTGACCGCGCGCAGCCTGCGGATCGCCGCGTCAGCGCGCGCGAAGCCGTCGAAGCCGCGCACGGCGGCGTAGGTCGCGCCGAGACCGTCGAGCGAGACGTTGATCTGGCCGAATCGATCGGCGATCGCGACGAGCGCGTCGAGACCCTCGAGACCCGACGTCGTCAGGTTCGGGATGATGCCGCGGTGGCGCGCGTGATCGGCGAGCTCGCCGAGCCACGGCAGCGCCGCGCTCTCGCCGCCGCCGAGCGCGACGTGGAACACGCCGGTGTCCGCGAGGTGATCGATCGCGCGCTTCCACTCGAGCAGGTCCCACTCGTTGGGCGCGCCCTCGGCCGATGCGCCGGTGTAGCAACCGCGGCAGCCCGCGGCACAGCGGTTCGTG
>DAIRFU010000737.1:1523-3469 GCA_036794935.1 Kofleriaceae bacterium
GAGGTGCGCCTCGAGCGGTGCACTCAGCACGTGATCGCCGAGCTCGGCCTCGGGCTCGCGCCACGCGGCGGGCTCGCCGGCGACGCGGACCACGCGGCGTGCCATCGCGCGATCGACGAACACGAGTGCGCGCGGCAACGTGAGCTGGACGATCGCGCCGAACCGCTCGAAGCGCGCCCGTCGTGGCGGGTGTGCGCGGGCGGCGCGCAGCCGTTCGCCGATCGTGCCGGCGAGATCGCGTGCGCGCGTGAGTAGTCCCACGCCGGCGACTGTAGCTCACGCCACGTGAATGCGCCGGTAGCGGGCCTCGATCACCTCGTACACGCCGTAGGCGATCAGCCCGATCGCGACGACGACGAACGGGATCGTGCCGAGCTCGAAGAGCTGGCGCAACGACTGCTGCGGGGTATCGGCCTGGGCCGCGTCGTGCTCGCGCGCGGCCCGGAGCAGCAGCATGCCGGCGGTGCAAAACGCGATGCCGCGCGCCGCGATCCCAAATCGGCTGATCCCGATCACCGCGCGCCGCGTGCGGCCGGTCAGGCTGCCGAGCGAGAGCTGGTCGCCGAGCTTGGACTTCCACGCGCGGTAGAGCTGATACACGCCGTAGACCGCGAGCCCGATCGCGACGCCGTACAGCACGAGCTCGCCACCGGGTGTCGCGAGTGCACGCGCCGTCCAGTGCTCGGTGCGCCGACCGTCGCGCGCGGCGCCGAGGTGGCCGAGCGCGATGCGGATCGCGCTGTAGCCGAGCGCGAAGTGGATCAGCGCGGTGATCGCGGACCGCGCGCGGAGCACCAGACCCTTGGCACCGTGGCCGTTGCGCTCCGGGTCCACGAACGCCTCGACGAGCCGCCACACGCCGTACCCGACCAGGCCGGCTGCGCAGATCCACAGCAGCACGCGGCCGAACGGCGCCTCGAACAACGCGCCCATCGCGCCGCGCGAGCCGACGCTCCCGCCGTGTGCCTGCGCCGCTGTGCGGCCCAGCCCCAGTGCGGCAGTCGTCGCGAGCGCACCGATGGTCATGTAGAGCAGCGCCTTCGCGATGTAGCCCAGGCGCGCCAGCTTCGCGATCCACGGAGCGGCCTCGCCGACAGCCTGCTTCGCGTGTACGGGAATCGCTGATGCCGAGTCCATGCCTCCCGGTAAATGCAAGCATCAGGTCAGGGCACCAGGCGCACGGCGGTGAGCGCGGCGTCGAGCGTGACGGCCGCGCCGTCGGCACGGGGCTCGCCGAACGGGACATCGTCGCGCTCGAGCAGATCGGGGCGGGTGACCGTGCTCCACGGCAGCGCGCCGCGGGTGATCCGCGCGGTCGCCGGGCCCGGGCCGACGCGCAGCAGGTGAAGCACGTAGCCGGCGCCCCGGCTCGCCGGCTTGAGCGCCGTCGCGACGACCCGGTCGCCGGCGACGCCGACCAGCTGACCGCTCGCCTGCAGATCGCCCGCGCGATGATCGGCCGCGATCGCGCGCAGCGGCCGGGTCAGCGCCATCGACGCCGTGATGTTCGCGGCTCCCGCCGTCCCGCGATCGCGCTGCCCGAGCGATGCCGAGACGGTGGTCTCGACGTCCTCGGTGCCCGAGGGCCCGACGTCATCGCAGCTCGGCTCGGAGTGTGCGTTGCGAAACAGCACCCACTCGAGCGCGCCCGCCGCGGTCCCGTGGACGGCGGTCGATTGCGCGAGATGAACCGCGAGCTCGCCGCGCCCGACCCACGTCACCGCCGGCCACCACGACGGCTCGTAGATATGGGTGAGCGGCCGCGTGATCACGCCCGCCGCCACGCCCATGACGAGCGCGTCGTCGGGTGCCGCCGGCTGCGCGCGCAGCATGATGGTGCGGTCGAGCGCGGCAGAGCCGGTGATGCGCAGCTCGAGCCGCGGGCTGCTCGCCGAGGCGGTGAGGTCGACCGTCATCGGCCGGCCGTCGATGGTCGCGGCGCCGCG
>DAIRFU010000738.1:0-3466 GCA_036794935.1 Kofleriaceae bacterium
GGCGAGGCGAAGGCCGCCGAGAAGCAGCTCGAGCAGGTCACCGCGCACCTCCCCGATCAGCTGCGCGCGCGCCGCGTGCTCGTGCTGATCCACGCCGCCGCGAGCGACACGCCGCGGCTGGTCCGCGAGCTCGAGGCGATCGCGGTGCGCGCGCCCGACGATCTCGATATCAAGTCCGATCTCGCGACCGCGTATGGCGCGCTGAAGCGCTGGGACAAGGCGGCGGCGACGCTCGCGCAGATCGACGCGAAGCGGCCGAACGATCTCGCGCTGCTCGTCCGGCTCGGCGACGCGTATCGCAACCAGGGCGCGCTCGACAAGGCGCTCGCCGCCTATCATCGCGCGACGCGTGTCGATCGAACGATCAGCCTGCCGATGTTCGCGGCCGCGCAGGCGCTGTACGACGCCGGCCGGTTCGCCGAGGCGATCCGGCTCTATCAGATCCTGTTGACCTCGACCGACCGCGCGGCCGCCGAGCACGCGCTCGGCATCATCGCGTACGCGCGCGGCATCCCGGGCGAGTCGGCGTGGTACCTGCGCCAGGCCGCGCGCAACGCGCCCCGCAACCTGGTCACGCGCCGCGCGGTGATCGCGGCCGAGCTGCTACGCAAGGACGCGGCCGCCGCACGCGGCCAGCTCGCGCCCGCACTCGCCGCGTGGCCCGACGATGCGCAGCTGCACTACCTCGCCGGCGTCGCCCTTCACCTCGCCGGCGACGATACGCGCGCGCGCGCCGAGCTGACGATCGCGCTCGCCCGGTCACCGGGCTTGCCGGCCGCCACCGCGGCGCTCGTCACGCTGGGCGCCCACGGCACGCTCGCGGTCGATTTTTCGCCCGAGCTGGTGCGGCCGTGGGGCGACGGTGCCGCCCTCGAGGCGGCGAGCCAGCGCTTCGCGGCGACCACCGCGGCGATGGCGAAGGTGCGCGCCGGCTACCAGCACGAGCTGCTCGTGGCGCTCGGCGCGCTCGGCCAGGGGCCGGCCGCGAACGTCAAGGCAGGCGCGGTGAAGACGTGCCCGGTCAGCCGGATCGCGAAGCCGTGGCAGGCCGCGCACGAGGCGCTCGCGCACTACGCAGAGCTCGGCGTCGAGCTCGAGGCGACCTACCGGTTCATCGCGCGCCACGACGAGGTGGGCATGACGGCGGCGCTGTTGCCGAACGTGCGCACGGCGGTCGCCGGCGCGAAGAAGAGCTACCGGACCGCGCTCGCCGACGCGGGCGAGCTGCGCGCGGAGTGGACACGTGGGCTTCAGCCCGAGCTGCGCGTCGCCGGCTGCACCGATCGGCTGCTGAAGGCCGCGCTCGCCGATCCGCTGCGCTATCGCGTGGTCCAGGATGACAGACCCGAGCCCGTCGCCACGCGCCCGCCGCCGCGCCCCAAGCCGCGCACGACGTTCTTCGTCGACAACACGCGCTGTGCCGATGCAGTCGACGTGTGGATCGACGGCAATCACGTCGGCCAGGTCGCGCCCGGCCGGCGCAGCGCGCTCGTGGCAGATGGCGGCGAGCGCACACTCTGCTTGCTGCTCCCGGGCGGCGCGCAGTGCGGTGATCGCGGTACGGTGCGCCAGGTGTACCTGCACGACGGCTGGAGCACGACGCTGTACTGCCCGAAGTGAGCCTCATCGCGCGGCCGGGTGCTACGGTGCCCTTCCGTGCACCTGCCGCATCTCGCGTTCGGCTCGCCGCGCCTGCTCCCCAAGCCGGAGAAGGTGACCGGCCGCGTGGTCGTGCTCGATATCGCGTTCGCGGCCACGGTCGGCACGAGCGTGTCGTTCGAGCTCACGACGAAGCCGTTCATCGACGGGCTCGGCGAGCGGCTCGCCGCGTGGATCGATCACCACGATCACGAGCGCCACGCCGAGTTCTCCGCGGATTCGCGCTTCGTGCTCGCGACAAAGGCCCAGCACGGCGCGTGTCCCGAGATGGTCACGCCCGAGCTCGTCCGCCAGACCGGACCGATCGACACGATCCTCACCCACGTCGATCTCGACGGGCTCTATGCGGCGGCGAAGTGGATCCTCGGCGGTGAGGAGCCCTATCGCGGCGCCGATGCCGACGCGCGCGCGGTCGACACCCGCGTCGGCACGCCCGGTCCGCTCGCCGACCGGATCGATCGCGCGCTGCGCGCGAAGTTTCGCGACGACCAGCTCAAGCGGGCGGTGGTCCACTTCCTGGTCGCCGGCATGAAGCCGGGCCCGCACGACGACATGATCAGCGAGGCCGCGGCCGAGTTCGAGCGCCGCGACGGCTGCACGCAGGAGCTCGCGAAGCGGTTCACGATCCGCGGCCGGGTCGCCGTCGTCGATACGGCGGGCGCGGCCGGCAAGTTCGACAAGACCGACCTCTTGCTCGCCGGGCAGGCCAGGGCACCGGTCGCGATCGTGCGGGACTCCGGGATGCTGACGATCGCGGCCGCGTTCGACTCGGGCTGGGATTTCGTGGCGCTGTTCGAGCTCGGCGGCGGCATGCCGACGCGGGTCACGATCCCCGAGCAGAAGCTCGACACGGTGATCGGCAAGATCAATGACGCCCCCGCGCCGATTCGCCGCAGTGGCGGCGCCTCGACAGGCGAGCCCTGATCCGCTATAACGGCGGTCGATTCAATATCACGGAGAAAAGACGTCATGTCATTACGGCTAGGAGACGAGGCACCGAATTTCACCGCCGAGACGACCGATGGCACGGTCCAGTTTCACGACTGGCTGGGCAGCGGCTGGGCGGTGTTGTTCTCGCACCCCAAGGACTTCACCCCGGTCTGCACGACCGAGCTCGGCCGCGTCGCGGCCCTCAAGCCCGACTTCGAGAAGCGCAACGTCAAGGTGATCGGCCTGTCGGTCGATCCGCTGGACGATCACAAGCGGTGGGCCGGCGACATCAAGGAGACGCAGGGCCACGCGCTCAACTTCCCGCTGATCGCCGATCCGGACAAGAAGATCGCGAACCTGTACGGGATGATCCATCCGAACGCGAGTGACACGGCGACCGTTCGCTCGGTCTTCGTGATCGGTCCGGACAAGAAGATCAAGCTCTCGCTCACGTACCCGGCGAGCACCGGCCGCAACTTCGACGAGCTGCTGCGCGTGATCGACTCGCTGCAGCTGACGGCCAAGCACAAGGTCGCGACCCCGTCGGACTGGAAGCAGGGCGGTGAGGTGATCATCGCGCCGTCGATCTCGGATGCCGACGCGAAGAGCCTGTTCCCCGCCGGCTGGAAGACGCTCAAGCCGTACCTGCGGCTCACGCCACAGCCGAAGTCGTAAGTGATGGTCGGCGCGTTCGCCGCCGAGGTGACCTCCATGGTTACGTGCTAGACGTAGGCCATGGCGGAGCGTCGTCCTCTCGTGGTCACGTCCGATGTGCCCGCGCCGGCCGAGGCGCCGGCAGGGTCGGGCGTCGCCGAGCTCTTGCTCGAGGCATACCTCGATCCGCGCGCCGCCGAGATGCAGCACATCGAGGGCTACG
>DAIRFU010000739.1:0-3466 GCA_036794935.1 Kofleriaceae bacterium
ATCGGCCCGCTCACCATCGATTCGGTGCCGACCGAGCTGGCCAGCACGGCCACCGGCATCGTCGTGGGTGGCGGCGAGATCATCGGCGGCGCGCTGGCGCCTGCCGCGGCGGGCGGCATCGCGCAGCACTGGGGCATCGCGGTCGTCCCGAGCCTCGCGCTGGGAGCGATCGTGCTCGGCCTCGTCGTCACCGTGTTCGGTATCCGCGAACCCCGAAAGGACTACGAGACATGGTCGCCCATTCGAACGTGACGACGACGCCCCCGGTCACCTTCCGCAACACGTACCTCCGCGACGACGGCGTGTACGAAGCCGCCGATATCCCGGTCGAGCGCCTGTCCTGGGGGCAGCGCGTGTTCTTCAACGACCTCAGCGCGCGCCTCTACGTGATCTCGCGCGAAGGCTCGTTCGCGCGCCTCCTCAACGGCCACGCGTCGGTCGAGGACTATCCGCGGCTCGTGCGCGCGCTCGAGCTCGAGGAGGACTCGATCGTGCTCGACGTGCCGTGCGGTCAGGGCAACGTCACCGAGGCCATGGCGCGCGCGGTGCCGCGCGGCCGCGTGATCGGCCTCGACCTGTCCAACACGATGCTGCGCCTCGCGCGCCGCCGCCTCGACCGTGCCGGGCTCCTCGATCGCGCGAACCTGATCCGCGCGAACGCGCAGCAGCTACCGCTCGAGGATGCATCCGTCGATGCGGTCTCGGCCTGCGCCGGCCTGCACCTGTTCCCCGATCCCGACGGTGCCATCGCCGAGATGCGACGCGTGCTGCGGCCCGGTGGCCGGGTCGCCGGTCTCGTGTTCGTGAAGCAGACCGACACGATCCCGAAGCTCGTGCAGGCTGCCGTGCGCCGGATCAGCGGCATGATCGCGTTCGACTTCGACGAGCTCGGACGCCGCTTCGAGGCACGCGGGTTCACCGACTGGCAGTGGCACCGCGCGGGGATCGTCGGCTACTTCCAGGCGCGCGCCGCATGACGGACTCGCCCGATCATCTTTCGAGACACAGCACGCTAGTCCAAAAGGAGAGTCCATGATTCCGAACATGTGGTATCCGATCTGCCGTCCCCAGGATGTCCCGCGCAGAGAGCCCGTCGGCCTCCGCCGCTTGGGCGAGGATCTCGTTCTCTTCCGCGACGCGGCCGGCCGCGTGGTGTGCATGCTGGATCGCTGCGCGCACAAGGGGGCGAAGCTGAGCGCGCGGCTGCCGGGCATCAGCAGGCTGAGCAAGAACGTCCCCGCGCCGGGCCGGATCGCTTGCCCGTATCATGGGTTCGAGTACGACTCGAGCGGCGCCTGCGTCGCGATCCCCGCGCTGGGAGAGAACGCCCGCATCCCGAAGGGGATGTGCGTCAAGACGTACAAGGTTGCGGACGAGTACGGGCTGATCTGGCTCTGGTACGGAGACGATCGCCGCGAAGAAGAACTGCCCGAGATCCCGATGTTCGAGCAGTTTCGACGCCTCGGGATCTCATCGGCCGCTTCCGGGTACATCCCCCGCGAGGGGTCCGCGCCAGTCCACTACACCCGGTGGATGGAGAGCACGACGGAGTTTTATCATGGGCCGTTCGTACACTGGGGAACGTGGCTCCACTACCTCATGCAGTACAACCTGCGAGCGAAGTTCGTGCACGACTTCAAGTTCGAAGCTCACGGCCATCACCTCAAGAGTGTCTGTGTCGGCAAGCACGAGCACGATCGCTACCCACAGGGCCTCGAGCGGTTTCTGCCGTGGAAGCGGGCCTGGGGGTTCTCGGTCGAGGTGCTCCTGCCGACCCTGGTCCTCATCGATGTGCCACCGTTCGTCGGCCTGGTGATCCCGATCCCCGTCGACGAGGATCACACGATCGCGCTCCATGCAGCGGTGTTCCGCCCCGCCTTTCTCCAGAAGCTCCCGGCAGCGATTGCGGAGCGGCTCGGCTATCTCGGTGGCGTGCCGGCCATCCTGTTCGATGTGTTCTTCGAGCAGCCGCGTGACATCGAGCTCATGGAGACCCAGGTACCGAAGGTCAGCGATGTCGGAGTCAACAGGCTGATCGAGCCCGATGCGATTGGCTCTCGTTGGATGAGCCTACGCAAACAGCTGAAGGAAGCGGCGGTCACGGCGCGCCTGACACGAACCCGTTCTTCCGCGCAGGCGCCGACGTCTCAGCCTGCGTGAGGCCGGTCGAGGGCGAGATGCACTGCCAAGATGACCTGCTACCACGGCAACGCGAGGTGCCCTTTCTCACCGAGGCATGGTACGCGGCGCTCGAGTCGACGGCGCTTCGGCGCAAGCCGGTCTCGCTGACGCGGCTGGGGCGCCGCCTGGTGCTGTGGCGGGACGCCGCCGGCCATGCAGTGGCTCAGGACGCCCGCTGCCCGCACCGCGGCGCTGACCTGGGGCTTGGCCGCGTCGTGGACGGCTGCCTCGAGTGTCCGTACCACGGCTTCCGCTACGATCCCCGCGGGCGGTGCATGCTGGCTCCCTGCGACGGATCGCAGCACCGGACCCGTTCGGATCTGGTGGTGAAGAGCCTGCCGGTGCGGGAAGAGAACGGCTTTCTCTGGGTCTGGTTCGGCGCACCTCGCGAGGCACTGCCGCCGACGCCCTGGTTTTCGGAGCTGCCGCCGGCCCGCCCGCATGTCCGCTCGTTCACCTGGGATGTGCCGTTTCCGCGGGTGGTGGAGGCCAACCTCGATCTGCACCACATCTCCTTCGCCCACCGGCGCTACAGCTTCGGCATCGGGCCACTCCTCGATCCCTACGAAGCACAGCTGGAGGGCGAGGTGATCCGCACCCGCGGCGTGCTGCGCAGGGACAATGGCGCTCCCTACAAGGTTGGAGCCGGCGTCCCCTTCGAGCTCTCGGTCTACTTCCCCGGCTTGATGCTGGCGCGCTTTGGACGGGACATCATGGCGACGATGGCCCTCACCCCCGTCGACGAGGAGCACACCTGGATCGGCTGGGTCCACGCGATTTCCATCCCGGTGATCGGGTGGTTGCTGAAGTGGCCTGCCCTTAAGTTGGAGCAGTGGTTGACACAGCCCGACGATCACCGGATGTTGCTAGCCTCGACGCCGCGGGGCTGGGATCTCGGCGCGAGCGACAAGCTCACGCGTGCAGATGCCGGGATCGGGTTGTGGCGCAAGCTCTACAGGCAGCGACTAACCCCTTCCCGGCCGCAGTAACCAATCAAGCTCGGCGGCGAGGTTCTACACGCTGCTCACCTTGCTCTCTCGGGCCGCGGCGCCGTTCTTGCGCGTCAGCGACGAGACCACCGCTGCATCCTTCAATTTCTTGCGCAGGCTCAGCCAGTGCGAGCCGAGCGCGTCCGGCGCGATCATCCGGTTCACACCGACCTCGCTGACCTTCGGCGACTGGGTCTGCATGATCGCGACGTCGCGCAGCTGCTCGTAATAGACGTTGTACATGAGCCCGATCCAGCCCCAGAAGTAGGCCACCTTGTCGGCCACGAACCTGGGGA
>DAIRFU010000143.1:0-12446 GCA_036794935.1 Kofleriaceae bacterium
CCTCGATGCGCTCGCCACCGTGCCGCTGCCCGATGCCGCACGCGCGCTGACCGGCGCGGTCGCGCACGGCCGGCCGGGCGTGCGTGCCGGTGCATGCCGCGCGCTCGGCGGCTATCCGGCGGCTGTCGCGTGGCCGGCGATCGCACGCGGCCTCGTCGATCGCGACGCGAGCGTGCGGGCGAGCTGCCTCACGGCGGTCGGCGAGCAGGCAGGTCGCGGGCGCATCACCGCCGCCGATCCCGCGCCGCCCGACTCCGCCGCGACGCGCCGCGCGACGCAGGCTGCACGCGCGCGAATCCGCTCGCTCGTGCGGGATCGCGATGCCGCCGTGCGCGCGCAAGCGCTCGGCGCGCTCGCCGTGATCGATCCGGCCGCGCTGCCCGACGCGAGCGATGATCGATCGGCCGACGTGCGCGTCGCGTTCGCGAAGGCGCTCGCCGCGCGGACGCTCGCCGACGCCGAGCCGCAGCTGCGCGCGCTGACCAACGATCGCGATCCGGACGTGCGCGCCGCCGCCTGGACGGTGCTCGCGGCAGCCGCGGGGAGCGAGCAGGCGGGGCACGCCGGGCTGGCCGCGCACGCGATGTCCGACTCGGCGCCGCAGGTCCGGCTCGCCGCGGTGCCGGCCGTGGCCGATGGCGAGCTGCTGCTCCGGCTCGCCAATCGCGACGAGTCGGCCGCCGTGCGCACCGCCGCGCTCGTGCGCGTCGCGCAGCTGCAGACCCGCCCGGCGATCGCCGACCTGCTGCTCGGCCGCCTGGCCGAGGCCCCACCGGGCAGTGCCGAGCGCGTCCGCTCGGCGCTGGCGTGGCTGGTCGCGCGATAGCGCGTGGTCTGGGCGCGCGGCCTTTGCACTGCGTCGCGATCCGCGGCAGGCTTGCGTCGATGCGAACGTTCGCGGTCCTCGCGCTGGCCACCCTGGTGGGCGGCTTCGCGCTGGCCGGCGAGCGCGGCGGCGAGGTCGTTCGCGTCGAGCAACCCGTGCGCCCGGAGGTGTTCGTCCCGGCGGGCGCGTTCTGGATGGGCATCACCGAGGACGACGTCGAGGTCGTCGTCCAGCAATGCTCGCAGTACTTCGAGCCTCACGATCAGATCCCGATCGGCGGCCGGCCGGTGCCGATGTGCAACGAGTACGAGACCGAGCTGCGCGCGATGGCGCCGCGCCAGGTCTTCCTCAGCGCCTACGCGATCGATCGCTACGAGGTCACGGTCGCCGATTACCGCGCGTGCGTGACCGCCGGGGTGTGCAACCTCGATCCGCTGATCGCGGGCGACGAGCGCTACATCCGCGACGAGTGGCCGCTCGTCAACGTCACCTGGTTCGAGGCGGAGGACTACTGCCGCTGGCGCGGCGGTCGGCTGCCGACGGAGGCCGAGTGGGAGCGCGCCGCGCGCGGCGCCTCGGTCGGCAAGGACGCCGATCAGGCCGATCAGGATCGCGCCTCCGAGGATGTCTGGCCGTGGTGTCACGAGCGCTACCTGGCATGTGCCGCACGCAAGCGTCCCGCCGACGACTGCAACGTCAAGTGCGTCGAGCGCACCGAGGACTTCAACCACGGCCAGCCGCGCGCGCAGGCGATGCGCGAGATCGATCGCTCCGGCCTCACGCTCCACCTGCTCGGCGATCCCGACGACGTCGACGGGTTCGCGCTGATCGCGCCGCCGGGCCAGTACCCGTGGGGGCAGGGGCCGTACGGCACGCGCGACCAGGCGGGTAATGTGGAGGAGTGGGTCGCCGACGCGCGCGGTCGGACCGACACCTTCGCCGGCTACACCGAGGTGCCTGGCTGCACCGAGGTCGACGGCGAGATCTCGTGCATCAACCCGCGGCGCGACGGCAACGATCGGGACGTTCGCGTCGTGCGCGGCGGGTCATGGCGCCAGCCGGCGTTCCTGTCGCGCTCGAACGTCCGCGATCCGTTCGGCCCGATGTACGAGCCGAGCCGGCGCTTCTCGCACGTCGGCTTTCGCTGCGCCCGTGGCATCGCGCCCTAGCCGTAACGGCTCAGGGCGTCGCGAACAGAACGCCGCTGTGCCCGAGCCGGTTGTTATCGAGGGTTCCCTCGCGGCTAACCGTCCCATCCGTCAGGTCGATCACAAAGCTCGCCGCATTGCCGGCGACCAGCGCCTTCGTGCCGTCGAGCGCGATCAGGTTCGTGATCTCGTGCGTGGGCGAAGCGACCTGGCTCTCGGTCGTGCCGTCGAACGAATACAGACCGTCGTCCCCGGCCCACCACAGCGTTCCCGCGGCATCGATCGTGAGCGACTTCGCGTACGGGCTCGTGGCTGTGTGGTACGTCGACACCGCGTAGGTGCTCGCATCGATCGCGTAGATCGCCGGATCGCCCTTGGTCGCCGATGCGTATAGCGTCGTGCCTGCCGGTGAGAAGACGAGCGCGCGCAACGTTTCGGTCGCGCCGACTTCGACCGGATCGATCTGCATCGCGGTGGTCGGGTCGACGTCGATGAATTCCATCGCCGCCAGATCGGCGAAGTAGACGTCTTCGCCGTAGGTGACCGCAAGCCGATCACCGTGCATCGCGCAACCCTTGGCGATCGAGGCCTGTCCCGCCGTCAACTCGGCCTTCGCGACGACCGTCAGCGAGATCGGATCGATCTTGGCGATCCCGAGACCATACCCGTCGCGCGAGCGATGAGTCACGAGCTGGTAGCTGCTGTAGGCGTATCCGTCGGGGCCGAAGACGGTGCATCCCGCGTTACCGCCCGCGAAGGGCGAGACCGAAGCAACCGCCCCAGAAGCGGTGTCGACGCGAAACAGCGTCGGATGCCAGCGGGTGGTCAGGTAGAAGTAGCGTCCGGATGCGCTCGGGAACCCACCGGTGTAGCTCGCCTGGTTCCGGTTGCCGCTCGTCTCCGGTAGATCCGCCGAGAACGCCGGCCCACCGGCGGTGTCGACCCCGTTGCCGCCGACGATCGCGAGGCCCGACTCCACGAGCTGGAGGTCGAGCGTCACCGTATCGGTCGCGCCGATGCCCGACAGCGTCACCGTCTGGGTGCTGACCAGCGCCGGCAGGCGCGCCCCCTGGCCGAGCGTGATGAACGCGTCGCCGTTGTCGGCGTGCCCCGACGGGGTCGCGATCGCACCCACCGACTGCGAGCGCACGATCGCCTTGAGGTTGAAGAGGTGACCGGCGGTTTGGTTGGTCGCTCCGAGATCGAAGGTCGCCTCTCCGGTGTCCGCGTCGAACGCGAGGTTGGTCACCGCGAGCGCGACGTTTGCCGGCTGCGTTGTCACGGTCGCGGTCGTGGCCGCGATATCGAGCGTCACGGCACCCATCTGTGCAGGAAGCGGGGCGACCACCGAGGACTCGCGGGCAAACCCGTAGTTGCCAGACGCATTCTGAGCCCACGTGAGATAGCTGTACCGGCCGGGGGCCGTGATCGCATCGCTCGCGGTGGTCGCCGCGCCTGCGGAGACCACGGTCGAACCACCCGGCAGCGTCATCCCCGCCGTGTACGTCACCCCCGGCGCGGGCTCGTCATACGCGCCGGCGACCGTCCGCACGAGGAGTGTGCTCACTGCATCGGTGCCGGCGGTCCAGGCCAGGTCGATCGCCGATCCGTTGACGGTGGCACGCAGGCCGGTCACCGGTCCTGGTGCCGAGCGATCGACGATGCACGTGTTGTCTTCCAGCTTGGTGCCTGGCCCGCACGTCGTGGGCATCGTGGGGATCGGGACGCAGGCATCGCCCTCGAGCATCGTGCCGGGACCGCACTCGGTATCCGAGCCATCGGTTATGCAGGTACCGTCGAGGAGGTGGGTTCCGACACCGCACGTCGCACCCGACGGCCCACTATCTCCGCATGCTGTTACAGCTACTAGGACGAGGAGTTTACGCATTGACCCGCCACGCTATCACCTGGCGCCGAATCTTGACGGTGTTGTGGGTTTCCGGTCGGGTAGCCCGCGGTGTCCGTGGCCTGGGTGGCGGGCGATGCACGTGCAGCCTTCCACGTGACGCACCATCGTGAATGTGTGGTAAACGGTCGTCCCGATGCCACGCCGGAAGGATCTAGAGTCGATCCTGATCATCGGGTCCGGGCCGATCGTCATCGGTCAAGCCTGCGAGTTCGACTATTCAGGCACCCAGGCGTGCAAGGCGCTCCGCGAGGAGGGCCTCCGCGTGATCCTGATCAACAGTAATCCGGCCACGATCATGACCGATCCCGAGCTGGCCGACGCGACGTACGTCGAGCCGCTCACCGTCGAGGTCCTCGACAAGGTGCTCGCGCGCGAGAAGCCGAGCGCGATCCTGCCGACGCTGGGCGGCCAGACCGGCCTCAACCTGGCGATGGCGGCGGCCAAGGCGGGCCTGCTCGAGAAGCACGGCGTCGAGCTGCTGGGCGCGACGGTCAAGACGATCGAGATGGCCGAGGACCGCGAGCTGTTCAAGCAGGCGATGGCCCGCATCGGCCTGGCGTGTCCGCGCAGCCGGCTCGTCACCTCGGTCGAGGAGGCGCGCGCCGTCATCGACGAGATCGGGTTCCCGGCGATCCTGCGGCCGAGCTTCACGCTCGGCGGCTCGGGTGGCGGCATCGCGTACAACAAGCCCGAGTTCGATCGAATGGTCCAGTTCGGCCTCGACCAGAGCCCGGTGCACTCGATCCTCGTCGAGGAGAGCGTGCTCGGCTGGAAGGAGTACGAGCTCGAGGTCGTCCGCGACAGCAAGGACAACGCGGTGATCGTGTGCTCGATCGAGAACCTCGATCCGATGGGCGTGCACACCGGCGACTCGATCACGGTCGCGCCGGCGATGACGCTGACCGACAAGGAGTACCAGCGCATGCGCGATGCCTCGATCGCGATCATGCGCGAGATCGGCGTGACGACCGGCGGCAGCAACGTGCAGTACGCCGTCGATCCGAAGACCGGCCGCATGCTGGTGATCGAGATGAACCCGCGCGTGTCGCGCAGCTCGGCACTCGCGTCGAAGGCGACCGGGTTTCCGATCGCGAAGATCGCGGCGAAGCTCGCGATCGGCTACACGCTCGACGAGCTGAACAACGACATCACGCGCGTCACGCCGGCATCCTTCGAGCCGACGATCGACTACGTCGTGGTCAAGTGGCCGCGCTTCGCGTTCGAGAAGTTTCCGTCGGCGACGCCCGTCCTCGGGCCGCAGATGAAGTCGGTCGGCGAGGCGATGTCGATCGGCCGCACGTTCCGCGAGGCGCTCGGCAAGGCGATCCGGTCGCTCGAGACCGGCCGCGCCGGCTTCGACCTGCCGATGACGAGTCTCGGAGATGACCTGGCCGCGATCGAGCGTGCGATCGCGACGGCGTCGCCGGACCGGCTGTTCCAGGTCGGCCGCGCGTTCCAGCTCGGCCTCACGATCGAGCGCGCGCACGAGCTGACCCGCATCGATCCGTGGTTCCTCCATCACGTCCGCGAGATCGCGCTCGCCGAGACCTCGCTCATCGGCAAGGACGTCAATCAGATGGGTGCCGAGTTGCGCCGCTACAAGCGGCTCGGCATCAGCGACCGGCGGATCGCCGCGCTGACCGGCGCGTCCGAGAGCCAGGTCCGCGAGGCACGCCACAAGGCCGGCATCCGCCCGGTCTACAAGCGCGTCGACACGTGCGGCGCCGAGTTCGAGTCGCACACGCCGTACATGTACTCGACGTACGAGGACGAGTGCGAGTCGCGACCGACGGACAACCGCAAGGTGATCATCCTCGGCGGCGGGCCAAATCGCATCGGCCAGGGCATCGAGTTCGACTACTGCTGCGTGCACGCCGCGATGGCGCTGCACGAAGAAGGCATCGAATCGATCATGGTCAACTGCAACCCGGAGACGGTGTCGACCGACTACGACACGTCCGACCGGCTGTACTTCGAGCCGCTCACGCTCGAGGACGTGCTCGAGATCTGCGACAAGGAGAAGCCCTGGGGCGTGATCGTGCAGTTCGGCGGCCAGACGCCGCTCAAGCTCGCGGTGCCGCTCGCCGCCGCCGGGGTGCCGATCATCGGGACCAGCGCCGACGCGATCGATCGCGCCGAGGATCGCGAACG
Source organism: Kofleriaceae bacterium (assembly GCA_036794935.1). Classification (GTDB taxonomy): domain Bacteria; phylum Myxococcota_A; class Polyangia; order Haliangiales; family Haliangiaceae; genus JABFXX01. The sequence goes on from DAIRFU010000143.1 coordinate 6,035, forward strand.
CTTCGGCGAGGTGATGAACAAGCTCGGCCTCCACGCGCCGCAGTGGGGCATCGCGCGCAGCCTCGACGAGGCACGTCGCGTCGCGGCCGAGATCGGCTTCCCCGTCATGGTGCGGCCGAGCTACGTGCTCGGTGGCCGCGCGATGGAGCGCGTCTACGACGCCCGTCACCTCGAGGACTACTTCGCGCGCGTGCTGCCGAGCGCGCACGGCGGCCGCGGCAGCGACGAAGGTGCCGGCGTCGGGTTCCCGCTGCTCATCGATCAGTTCCTCGCCGACGCGGTCGAGCTCGATGTCGACGTCGTCGCGGACAAGGCCGGCGCCGTCGTGATCGGCGGCGTGATGGAGCATATCGAGGAAGCCGGCGTTCACTCCGGCGACTCCGCGTGCGCGCTGCCGCCGTACTCGCTTCCCGCCGACATCGTCGACGAGGTCAAGCGCCAGGGGCGCATGCTCGCGACGGAGCTCGGCGTGATCGGCCTCATGAACGTGCAGTTCGCCGTGCACGACGGCGAGATCTACGTGCTCGAGGTCAACCCGCGCGCGTCGCGCACGATCCCGTTCGTCAGCAAGGCGATCGGCCGGCCACTCGCGAAGATCGCGGCGAAGGTCATGTGCGGCAAGACGCTCGCCGAGCTCGGGCTCACCGAGATCGAGCCGCGCCACGTGTCGGTCAAGGAGGTCGTGTTCCCGTTCGTCAAGTTCGAGGGTGTCGACACCATCCTCGGACCGGAGATGCGATCGACGGGTGAGGTGATGGGGATCGACTCCGACTTCCCGCGCGCGTTCTCGAAGAGCCAGCTCGCCGCGGGCATGAAGCTGCCGACGAAGGGTGTCGCGTTCCTGTCGGTCCGCGAGGAGGACAAGCCCGCGCTCGTCGCGATCGCGCGCCGGCTCGTCAACCTCGGCTTCTCGCTCGTCGCGACGCACGGCACCGCGGGCTACCTGCGCGACCATCACCTCGAGGTCCGCGGCATCAACAAGGTGCTCGAGGGCCGGCCGCACTGTGTCGACGCGATGGACAACCACGAGATCGACTTCGTGATCAACACGACCGAGGGCGCGCAGGCGATCCACGATTCGCAGTCGCTGCGCCGCGCCGCGCTGATGAACAGCATCGCGTACTACACGACGCTGCGCGCCGCGAAGGCCTCGCTCGAGGCGATCGCCGTCGAGAAGCGCAACGACATGCGCGTGCAGCCGCTCCAGAGCTACTCGCGCTGATCCAGCTCGACGTCCTCGACCACGGTGCCGGGGATCGCCGCGACGAGGTCGCGGTACCAGGCGACCGTCTCGGCGGTGCGTCCGGGCAGCTCCCTCGTCCCCCACACGATCGACAGGGTCGTGCGCGTGCCGTCGTGGGTCTTCGTGCGCTGCGCGTCCTTGACCGGTGTGCCGGTCGGGCCCTCGGCATCGAACAGCGCGACCAGTCCGCTCGCGTCGATCACCTGGCCCGACGGGTTGAACACATAGGTCGTGGCCGGCGCGCAGATCCGGACCGCCAAATTGCCTATGACCTTGTCGACATCGACGAGCGAGATCGGCAAGCCCGACGCCAGCGAGACGACGTTGCACGCGTCGACGGCGGCGTTGATGCGCGGGAACCGACCCTCGGCGTGCGCGGCGACCAGGTACTCCGGCGCGGGCTTGTTGCGGCCGGCGGGCTTGAACCCGCCGTGGCGCAAGAGCCGACGGATTTCACTACGTACCGCATCATCCGCGGTCATCGGTGCGGCCGCTCCCGGCGCGGGCCCGACGAGCTCGCCGAGCGGCTGCGCGAAGCGCGACACGAAGGCACCGAGCTCGAGCAGCGGGTGCGGCGCGACCCAGACGGTGAGTGCCATACCTACACATTAGCCGCGGCCGTGCCCTCGCAAACCGGAGCTGCGATAGAATGTTTTCTGTGTCCGCTGCGGGGGAGGTCGTTTCGTCGCGTCCCACGCGCCTGGGCCGATACGAGCTCATCACGCGTATCGGCCAAGGCGGGATGGCCGAGGTGCAGCTCGCACTCCAGCGTGGCCCGGCCGGGTTCGAGAAGCTGGTCGTGGTCAAGCTCGTCCACCACAACCTCGCGAGCCAGAAGGCGTTCGTCGACATGTTGCTCGACGAGGCCCGCGTCGCCGCCCTGGTCAAGCATCCGAACGTCGTCGACATCTACGATCTCGGCCAGGCCGATGGCCGCTACTTCATCGCGATGGAGTACCTCGAGGGCGAGCCGCTGCTCGCCGTGTTGCGCGCCGGCCGCGAGGGCAAGCGGCTCGACGTGCTGTCGACGGGCCGGCTGATCGCGGATACCGCCGAGGGTCTCGACGCCGCGCACGAGCTGCGCAGCATGTCCGGCGACCGGCTCGAGCTCGTCCACCACGACATCTCGCTCGGCAACATCGTCGTCCTCTACAACGGTCAGGTGAAGCTCGTGGACTTCGGCGTCGCCAAGGCGTCGCAGAGCGCCGGACCACGCGCGAAGGTGCAGGGCAAGTTCAGCTACATGGCGCCCGAGAAGCTGCGCGGCGCGCAAGGTGATCGGCGCAGCGACATCTTCTCGCTCGGGTGCGTGATGTGGGAGGCGCTCACGCTCAAGCGGCTGTTCCGCGGCGGCAACGACGCCGAGACGATGAAGCAGGTGCTCGAGATCGCGATCCAGCCGCCGTCGAAGGTCAACGGCCACGTACCGCCCGAGTACGACGCGATCGTAATGCGCGCACTCGATCGCGATCCCGACAAGCGTCATCGCACGGCGAAGGAGCTCGCCGTCGAGATCGAGGAGCTGTTGCGCAAGCGCGGCTACGGCGCGAAGAACGACACGATCGCGCGCTACATGCAGGGCACGTTCAAGTCGCACATCGATGCGCGCAAGAAGCTGGTGCAGGAGGTCGTCAACAAGGGCTCCGCGAGCGCCGAGGTGCTCGACGCCGCGTTCCGCGATCCGGGCGCGAACGGCTCGACCGTGACCCCGGCGGCCGGCAATGATCTCTCGGTCCGCAACCGCCACCACGCGCCGGCGACGGGCGTGCCGGTGCCGACCAACGCGTGGGCCGACTCGAGCCCGCGCACGACGATCAGCCCGCCACCCGTCCATCCGATGTTCGATGGGGCGCCGGCGTCCGGCACCGACCTCGCGCCGCTGTCCGAGGACCAGGCCGCCGCGGTCGAGGCGACCCGCCAGGGCGTACCGATCTCGGTTCGCGCGCGCGTGCTGACCGCGCGCCTCGCCCCGCTCGCCGATCGCGGCAAGGCGATCCTCGGAGACAAGCGCAAGCGCCTGTACGCCGCGGCGGCGGCCGGCGCACTGCTCGTCATCGTCATCATCATCGTCAGCGCGAGCGGCTCCACGCGCGGAACGGCGGCGACTGTCTCGACGCTGCCGCCCGACGCACCCGTCGTCGAGGTCGCGTCGGTTCCCGAGGTCGCGCCCGCGGTGGACGCGAGCGTCGAGGTCGTCGAGGCTGCCCCCGCGGACGCCCCCGCCGCGAAGGTCGCGGCCGCCAAGGAGGTCGAGCCGGCGCCGCACGTCAAAGCGGAGGCCGTCCACCGGCGCGCGCCGAGAGTCGCCAAGGTCGACCCGCCCAGGCCCAAGATCGACGTCGTCGACACGGTGAACAAGGCACTCAAGGCGTTCGTGACCGGCGACGAGCAGGGCGCACTCGCGCTGCTCCAGAAGGCCCGCGCCGCGCGGCCGGCGTACGCGCCGACCTATCGCGTGCTCGGCAAGGTGTACCGCAAGCTCGGCCAGCGCCGGCCGGCGAAGAGCGCGTACCAGCGGTACCTGCGCCTCGCGCCGACCGCGTCGGACGCAGATCAGATCCGCAAGGAGCTGGAAGCGCTATGAGGACCGCGATCATCGCCCTCGTCACCACGATCGCGCTCCTCGCGAGCGTCACCGCGGCGCCGCGCAAGGTCCTCGTGCTGCCGCTCGACGGCGACGCGCCGGCCGCGCAGAAGAGCCAGCTCGACGAGGCGGTCGCGACCATGGCGCGCACGAAGCTCGCCGGCGACATCACCGTCGGTGACACCACGTTCGCCGAGACCGCGGCGGCGGTTGGCTGCGACGCGCAGGACCCGGCCTGCGCCGAGACCGTGCGCGCGACGCTCGCCGTCGACGAGCTGGTCTATGGCACCGCGACGACGCAGGACGGCAACACGACCGTGATGGTCTATCGCGTGACCCAGGGAGCGCCGGCGGTCTCGCAGGTCGTCGTCATCGGGGCGACCGACGCGGGCGCGCAGGCAGCACCGGGGCTCGAGCCGGTGTTCGGCGGCGGTGGCGACACCGTTCACGCCGGTCCGCCGGCGGGGTCCGCCACGGGCTCGGACGCGGTCTCCGGGCCCCTCGCCGATCCGGGCGCGGCTGCGGGCTCCGTGGACGGTCTCGCCGAGGGCTCGGACACGGGCTCCGCGGCAGGCTCGGCCACCGAGCGACCGCAGCTGGCGGACAACTTCTTCGATACGCGCGAGCGCAAGCTCGGCGTCGGGCTCGCCGGCGGCGGCGTGATCGCGCTCGTGATCGGCTTGTCGCTGTGGGCGTCCGCGGACGACCGCGCGGATCAGATCGATGACCACCCGCGGCGCACCCTCGACGACCTGCACGAGCTGGCGCAGCTCGAGGATCGCGCCGGTTCGCGGGCGTTGTGGGGCAACATCATGGTCGGCCTCGGGCTCGGACTCGCGGGTGCGGGTGCCTACTACCTCTACAAGGACCACCAGAACCGGACCACGACGCTCGCGCCCGCCCCGGCGGAATCGGGCACGGGCATGACACTCGTATTCGCGGGCCGCTGGTGACTGGGTGATAATAGGCGCGGCATGAGGGTATCGACGCTAGGTGCAGTGCTGGGCACAGCGGTGTTTGCCGCGTGCTTCGTCGATCGCCCATCACAGTCATTCGAGTGCTCGACGACGGCCGACTGCGCCGGCTTCGACGACGGTCGCCTGTGCAGCGGCGGCTACTGCGTGATCTCGAGCTGCCCCTCCGACTGCACGAGCTGTGACGAGGCAACGCACACGTGCACGATGGATTGCACCAGCGCCGACGACTGCGGGAGCGTGACGTGTCCGAGCGGCTGGGACTGCGCCATCAACTGCACCGGCGACGGTGCGTGCTCGGACGTCACGTGCTCGTCGGGAGCGAGCTGTGAGATCGCGTGCACGGGAAGCGGCGCGTGCGATGACATCGACTGCGATGCCGCGTGCGCGTGTGACGTTCAGTGCGATGGCAGTGCATGCAACAGCCCGTCGTGCCCGAGCGTGGGCAATGGCGCCAACAAGGTCTTCTGCACGACCGACGGCACCGACGGAGCGAACTGCGATTCCGCTCACGCCTCCGGTTGCGCGAGGTGCTGAGCCGCAGTACGAATCGATGGCGCTGCCATGAGCGAGAAATTTCCCATGACCCCCTCGGGGTACGCGTCGATGAAGGCGCAGCTGTACAAGCTGAAGAACGTCGATCGGATCGCAAATAGCCGCGCGATCGAGATCGCCCGCGGTCATGGCGACCTGTCGGAGAACGCCGACTACAGCGCCGCCAAGGAAGAGCAAGGCCTCATCGAGGCCAAGATCCGCGAGCTCGAGGCCAAGACGGCGATGGCCGAGGTGATCGATCCAACCAAATTGTCGGGTGCACGAGTCAAATTCGGCGCCACCGTGACGATCGAGGACACCGATACCGGCGAATCCCACCGCTACACCATCGTGGGCGAGCACGAGGCCGACATCAAGAAGGGGCGAATCTCGATCGGCGCCCCGGTCGCGCGCGCGTTGATCGGCAAGGAAGTCGGCGACACCGTCACCGTCAACAACCCCAAGGGGAAGCGCGAGTACGAGGTCACCAACGTCGAGTGGCTCGACGTCCCAGCGCTCGAGGAGATCACCACGTGAAACGCCTGCTCGTGATGTGTGCGCTGGTCGCTGCAGCGACGTACCTCGGTTGCAAGCAGCAAGAGGGCGACCGCTGTCAGGTCAACGCCGACTGCGACACGGGCGTGTGCAACAAGGCCAAGGGCACCTGTGCGTCCAGCGGCGAGACCGGCGAGATCGACGCCGCGGTGCCGATCCTGATCGACGGAGCCGCCGACGCGACGGTGCCTGACGACGCGCCCGCCGACGCCGCGCCCGACGCTACGAGCGACGGCGGCGAGTAGCCGGCTCGTCGCTCACGGCGCCCGCACGTCGATGCGCTCGCAGGTGCACGATGGGCAGCCATCCGCGCGGTGCTTGCGCGACGGGATCCCGTTCGGGCACGCGAACGCGCACGCCGGGCAGCTCTTGCGCCGCGCGGGCGTCGGCTTCGCCGGGGGCGTGGGCCGGGGCACGGGCGTCGTCTTCGGTCGCGGCGTGGCCGGTGGCGTCGCCAGCACGCGCGGATCGAGCAGGCCCGCGCGGCGCAGCTTCTTGGTCTTCGGATCGCGCACGATGTGG
>DAIRFU010000740.1:0-3450 GCA_036794935.1 Kofleriaceae bacterium
CTGCTTGGCGATGGCAACCGCTCGATGCAGTTCCGGTTGCCCCTCCAGGTCATTCTCGAGAAGCTCCAGCGTCTCGGTGACCGGATCGGTCGGCTCCTCGGCAAGGTCGGCGACAAGCTCGATCGGCTGAAGAGCTTCTGTCATCTCGGTGCCGATGGGGTGCTCCGCCTGTACGACCCGGCAGATCCGGGCACGCGAGTCGGCTTCGATCTGACGAAGCTGCTCGATGGGGCGCAGGCCGACGACCTCGTTCCCGTCGAGCTCCACGCCGACATCGACGTCAAGGGCAAGGCGGTCGCAGAGATCGCGTATGGCGACGACAAGATCGACGCCAAGGACAAGAAGGAAGCCGACACATTCGAGAACAATCCGACAAGCAACGAGCTCCAGAATGCGGGCAAGGTGCTCGTCGCGCCGCCCAGAGGGCAGGCGGCGGTTCGCACGACGATGAAGGCGCCGTCGTGGGTGGTCGATCACCTCGGAATTGCGCCGCACGCACGCATCCACGCGAGCCTCTACCTCGACGATAGCGATCACCGGCATGATGCGGTTCTGTTCGCATCCGTCGATGGCAGTGATCGCGGCATCGAGATCCGCGTGCATGTCGATCAGCTAGCGTCGCTCGCAGGCACGCTAGGTCCGATCAAGAGCGACGTGGGGATCGCGCTCGACGTCAAGCAGACCATGACCAAGCGAATGCTTGTCGTCACGTTCGGCAAGGACACGAGCGCCGAGCTCCATGGCCACGTGGCCTGGAAAATCGAGAATCTGATCGCGGATCCCTCGTTCGCCAGCCTGATTCCCGACGAGATCGTGGCCGAACGGAAGGAAGGCGCGATCGAGCTCTCGAGCTCGATCAACGTCTCGGGGCTCAAGCCCTATGGGGCGATGCCGCTCGCCGGTCTCGACTGGGCGAAGCGAGTCTTGCAGAGCGACCACGCTCTGGTGTTTGCGGCGAGGAACCTGCGCGAGCACCCGCGCGTCGCGTTGACGAGTGATCGACGGCCTGACGGAACGTACAGCGGCGTCGAGCTGAAACTCGACCCGAAGTTCGTGGCGACGATGGAGGCCAAGGCGCATGAGCTCGCCGATCGGACCAGGGCAGCTGCAAGCAAGGCGTTCCGGCGCGATCGCTCCGACGCGATGGGGCGCTGGGACATCAAGGCGGACCCGCGAGGCGTCACCGTGTCGCGCGGCCTTGAAGGGCAAGCCGATCACATCTACGCGTCCTACGGCTGGCATCACCTCGCACGGATGGCGACGGGCGATGTCGACCTGGTACCAGATGATCTGCGCGTCGGCACGCAGTCGATGGCGATCGAGATGCACGCCCTATCCCTTGCCGGTGCCCCGGCGGCAGATGCTCACGAGATCAAGTCGCTACCTCCGCTGCTCCGGGACCCTCTGCTCGCTGTGGGGCTCGAGGACGATCAGCGCATCGAATTCAACAGGAAGGAATCCAAGATCGTCGGCGGAACGCCGAGCCAGGTACGCGCAGCAGCAAACGTGTGGAAGCCCGATGGCACCGGTCGCCAGATCATCCTCGAGCTCGATCTCGAGGCGCTGCTCTCTCAGCTCCTGCCACACCGTCGCAACTGGACCAAGAAGCAAGATCTCGAGAAAGCAAAGGGCTCGCGCGTATCGGCCTCGATCGGCATGACCGACGACGTCAATCACGACAAGCAGACCGGTGACTATGGCCTCGAGTTATCGGCGGCGCTCCATCACACGACCAGGAGCGGCAAGCATCGCAACCTCGAGCTGAGCGTCGGCTGGTCGCTCCAGCAGTTGCTCGACATGCTGCTGAGCATGCAAGAAGACAAGGACGGCGGGCTCATGCTGTCCGCGGGCCAGTTGATCCCGCAACGAATCCACGGCTCGTTCGCGACGGACCGCTTCATGGTCGAGTTCGGCAACGACGGTCATGCCACCAACTACAACTGCCACGTCGAGGACGTACCCGGTCTCGGCGCACTGCTCGGCACCATCCTCGATGCGGAATCCGTCCACGGCGCGACCCTGCATCTCGAGCTGCCGAGTGCCGGGGAGATGAAGGAGCGCCTGAAGCAAGCGGCAAGCACAGGGCTGGCATTCATTCCGATCGTCGGGTGCTCTCTCGGCGTGCCGACGGCCGATCCGAAGGTCACGAAGTACTACGAGATCAGGTTCTCGGTGACTCCGTCGGCGTTCAAGAAGCTGCTCTATCTCATTCCGGCGGCAGGCGAGATCCTCGCCGCCTGCGACAAGCTGCTCGATGTCATCGCGGATCCGATTGGCACCGCCGAGGCCGTCGTCAACACGCCCGAGGCGGTCCTCGACATGATCGAGTCGCTCCCCGAGGTCTACGGCAATGCGAAGCGGATGGGCATCAAGCGCATCGCGATCGGCCTTGTCATGGGCAACCACCCCACGGTCCGTCAGTTCGTGCTCGCGAGCCGGGTCAAAAGGAAGATGCAAGCGGCCGGCTGGAAACCGTGTGATCCCAAACTGAAGGAGAGGGACGAGATCCCGAACACGTATCTCGATTGGCTCTCCAAGCAGCCCGCCGACGCCCTCGTCGCCGGCGCCGAGCTCGGCAAGCTCATGGAGGCGAATCACATCCCGCTCGAGCCGGACTACAAGCCGATCTCGGGCACCTTCGATGCGGCCTCGATCCGCATGCAGATCGATCAGATCGAGCATGGCTTCGTCGAGCTCGACGAGGCACGTGACGTCGAGAAGCATGCCGGCAACGACGTGATGCGCCAGATCGCGGCCAACCGGGCCCAGCAGAAGGCGGAGAAGCTCCGCGAGCACCTCCACGAGGTGCTCGAGTCCGGCGTCAAGGAGAGCAAGACAGCCCGCGATCCCGACAGCGGCACCTCGCGCGAGGCGACCGTCGACGATGCTGCGGTCAACAAGATCGATCAAACCAAGGCGAGCGAGAAGCAGCTCGAGGAAGCCCGCTCGCTGTTTGGCGCGGATGGCGACAAGGAGGCCCACGTCATCGCCGGGCCGGAGGCGGAGGCGTGGATCCAGACGTTCGCTCCGCTGACGAACGAGCAACTCGGCGAGCTACTCGTCAGCGGCCGCACGATCATCCAGACCGGCGTCGGCAAGCGTGAGGTCACGGTTCACGGTGATGCGCAGAAGGGCTTCGTCCGCGCGCTCCTCGTCAAGCGGATGCAGAACGGAGGGCTCGCGGTCGCGAAGGGCGGCGACACGCCGACCGATGATGCGCGCCTCGTGGCGTCCGAGCGTGCACAGGCCGCGCGTGCCGAAGCCAGGGAGCAGAGTGCGGGCGCACGCGGTGACAGTGGGCAGGGCGGCGGTGATCGCACGAACGACGGGCTCGGCACCTTCGACGAGGCCGGGGAGGCGTCCGACGGCGCAGCGAGCGGCGATGGCACTGGCCAGGTCGCGGGTGGTGATGGCACCGACGCGGAGGCGCTCACAGACGGCGAGGGCGGC
>DAIRFU010000741.1:0-3450 GCA_036794935.1 Kofleriaceae bacterium
GAGACCCTGAACGCCGACCCACGCCTACGCGTGCCCGCCGCACTCGGGGCACTCGTCATACAGGAGCAGCAGACGGAGCTGATGGCCTCGGCATGGGATCAGGTCGCCGGGATTCGCGAGGCAAACGCGCAGCTTCGTTCCGCGCAGCTCGCGCGTGCGATCGGGCAACGCCTGCACGCACGGTTCGTTCAATCCACCGATACCGATCGGTTGCTCCAGCTCGTCGCGCCGCTGCACGGCCATACGACCTCGGGGAGTCTGACGGTCGCGAACGTCGTACGCAGGAGCCCACCGCGCCCGGCGCTGTTCTCGCCAGCGCTGCGCCGGCTGTGGCGCGCGCGCGGGCCGCTCGGGCGACGCCAGGATCGGCCGGATGTCCCCGCGGCTCCGGTGGTCACGCGCGTCAACGACGGCACGTACGACACCGTGCTCGTGGCAGTGCCGCCGCTGCCGAACGTCACGACGCACGACTGGGTCACGGAGTCCGTCCCTGAATGGACGTGGCCGCTCGACCCGGACGCGATCGAGGGCGCACCCGAGCGGCCGGAAACGATCGCGTGGGATCCAGCCTATGGCGGTGGCGAGCCGCCGACAGAGCCGACGGGAGAACCCGACAGCCCGTCCATGGCGGCGTTTCGTACCGCGGCCACCGAGCTCACGCTGGCCAAACGCGACCTCTCGCCCGAGGACGGCGGAACGCTGACCCGGCTCTCGCTGACATCGCTGCGTACGGCCATGCTCGCCGCGACCGACCCCACGGCGACGATCCCTGCTGGGATGCAGCGCCGATTCGCCGGCGTGCTTGGCTTCCCGTGGAACCCGCCGGATCCGATCGAACCGGTGATGGCATATCCGGTGTTCCCGCAGCCGATGTACGCACCGCTCGCCGAGCGCTCGCCGGACTGGCTGTTGCCGGGACTCTCCGATGTCGCGCCGAACACCGTCACGCTCGCGGAGACCAACGACGCGTTCATCGAAGCGTATCTCGTCGGCCTCAACCACGAAATGGCGCGGGAGCTGCTCTGGAACGAGTATCCGACCGATCAGCGCGGCAGCTACTTTCGCCAGTTCTGGGATCCTGCGGGCGTCGCGCCGCGGCCCACGCCCGAGACCGCAAAGGACATCACAGCGCTCGATACGTGGTCGCAAACGTCGACACTCGGCGGCCACAGCCCTCGCCCGCCCGCACCCGACGGCACGCACCTGGTGCTGGTCGTGCGGAGCGAAGTCCTCCGGCGCTATCCGACCACCGCCGTCTACGCGCAGCGCGCAGTCTTCTCCGGTGGCGCGTATAGTCTCGGCGTCGAACAACGCCTGCCCGTATTCGGAGGTCGGCTCGCACCGGACGTCGCGTTCTTCGGCTTTGAGCTCGCGAAGGCCGATGCACGCGGAACCGGCACGTCGGTGGATCCTGGCTGGTTCTTCGTGTTCCAGGAGCAGCCACACGAGCCGCGCTTCGGGCTCGATCTCGGCGCGGCAGATGGACAAGACGCCGGCACGACGCCCGCGAGCTGGGACGAGCTCGCGTGGCCGCACCTCGTCGCGGTGGGCCACTCGCCCGACGAGCTCGGCTATATCGATCTCGGTGCGGAGCTGCCGCAGACCGCGGCTCTCGAAGTGGCGGGTGGGTTCGGCTGGCACCTGACTTCCGCCGGGCCGGGACAACCCTTCGCACGTGGTGCCGACCACGCCGCGATCACGCAGCAGCGCCTCGTCCGCGTCGCGATGCACGCGTCGCAGATGTTGTTGCCGTGAAGCGCCGAGGCCCCCATGCCTGAGCCCGAGACGGACATTCAGACCCTGGAGAGCGACTATCCGATCGCGCTGTTGCCGGTGCGAATCGAGACGCGCTTCGACCGCGAGCTGCTGGTCAGGATCTATCCCGACGAGGTCTTCGCTGATCTCCACGATCCAGACCTCACCGATGCGGAGTACGCAGACGGTGTCGCGTACTGGACGGAGGCGTGGCAGCCGGCCGCAGAGCGCACCGCGTGGGCACGCCTCGTCAAGCGTTACCAGGCAACTCGCTCGGCATGGATCGCGCGTGCACTCGAACCGACGAACCTGGCGACCCGCCCGTCGGGTGCTCCGGCCTTTCCCACCGTGGGCCGGCGAGCACCCTCATTGGCCCATGCGACCACCGACCTGCTTCCGTCCGCGTGGACGGTGATCGCGTATCGCAATGGCGTCGAGATCACGCGCGTCACGAGCAACGAAGTCCAACATCCGCTGACGCTCGGATTCCGCCCGGACGTCGGCGAGACCGATCCGTCGCTCCGATCGTACGACGAGCTCCGCATCGAGGAGGATCTCGCGTGGATGATCGACTTCGACCTCGCGCTCGAGGCCGGCATGGCGGTCTCGATCCCGTTGACGGCGGCGGACGTCTCCCTCGGCTTCGATCGCGTGCTTGTCATCGGTGTGCTAGCGCCGTTCGATCCAAATTCGGCTGCCGAGAAGCTCGCGGCGCTGCTCGACTCCCACCACTACACGCGCGGGCTCGCGCTCGTTCGCCAGGGCACGCCGACGAACAACACCGGTACCGAGGCCGCCGGGTATCCGCCGCCGGAAGACGCCACGTACAGCTACGTGGTCGAGCGCGACGAGCCACTGGCCGAAGCCGGCTCCGATGGCGCGCGGATGGCGCTCGCACTCGGTGTGCCGAGCGCGGTGTTCGATCACGTCGATGGCGCGAATCGGCGCGAGGCCGAAGCGGCGCAGGCGATGGCCCGCGCGCTGTGGCCATGCACGCTCGGCTACTTCCTCGAACAACTAGCATCGCCGCATGTGTCACGAGAGCAGGTCGCAGAAATCCGCGAGCACGTCGGTGAGTTCGTGCGTGGCCGCGGGCCGTTCGCCGCGTTCCGGATCGGACGCGTACCCTACGGTCTCTTGCCCGTGACGTCCCTCGCACGGTGGAACAAAGAGACGACGTCGGACACGGTCGATGTCAAGCTGCCACGGCTGCTCGAGCTCTGGCGGCAGCGCGTGCTCGCACGCTCCGAGTTCGCCGCGCACGTCGGTCAGACGGCAGATCCCGACGCGGACCTGCTCGGGGTGCTCGGTCTCGATGCGTCCGCGCGCGAAGTTCGCCTGCGCGAGGTGATCGGTCCGGCGCACCTGCTGAACCTGTTCGCGCTGCTGGGCTACCCGGCAGCGGCTGAGGAGTCGGCGCGCACGACATTCGTGAATAATGTCCTCACCGACCTGGGGCTCGACGGGCTCCGCCCGCGGTTCACGAACCTGACGTTCGGCTCGTCGGCTTTGCGTATTGTCCGCCAGCTCGCCGCGAACGAGCCGTTGTCCGAGACCGCGCCGCTGAGCGACAACTACATCGAGACAGGTTGGAAGCTGACGTGTTTGCCGGGCGGCCCGCACGAGCACACGCTCACCAGGAGCCACGTCGTCTGATGTTCACCGACGCCGACCGTGCCGCCATCATCGAAATCG
>DAIRFU010000144.1:0-3601 GCA_036794935.1 Kofleriaceae bacterium
GACGTGGGTGATCGACGGGAAGAAGATGTAGTTGAGCGCCTTCTTCTCGTGGTGCTTGAACAGCAGGTTATGGATGTGTGCCTGGCAGACCTTGCTCGGGTAGCAGGGGTCGACCGAGCCGTACTTGCAGCCGGCCTGCCACATCTCCTCGCTGGTCTCGTCGGAGAACACGACGTTGCGCGAGTCGATGCCGAGCGTCTCGAAGTACGTGCGCCAGAACGGGCCCGTCGAGTACAGGTTCAAGACGCGCGGGATACCGACGCGAGCATCGCGCCGCTTGGCCCAGACGTCCTTCGAGGCGCGCTGGAACGGCCGCTCGACCGGCTTGTGGCGGATCGCGCCGAGCAGCGTGCGCTTGACGACGACGTCCTTGACCGGCGTGCCGTGCTCCGGCATCGGCGCGTGCTCGTAGAAGCTCTTGAAGCAGAGCTTGGCCTCGTAATCGACGAGGTTCGGGTACTGCTTCATCCGCTTGCCGCGCTCCTTGTTGAGGAGCTTCAGCGCGTCCATGTTCTCGACCGTGCCCTTCTCGCACGAGAAGCCCGAGATGTAGCGGGCGGTCTTGCCGTCGAGGGTCTTGGTGTCGATGAACGTGCGCGAGCAGTTGTTCGGGCAGAAGTTGCAGCGCGTGTGCTCGTCGTTGATAGACACGTACTCGATGTCGATCGCCTGATCGAGCCCGACGAACGTGCTCGTGCCGCGGCGGCGCGTCACGCGGAGCGCCTCGAACGCGGCTCCGATCGCGCCGGCCTCACCGCAGTGCGGGTGGAGGTAGACCTCGGCGTTCGGCACGCGCTTCTCGATGTAATCGACCTGCGCCTTGAGCGCGGCGAGGTTCTTCTGCGTGCCGCCCTGGAGGACGAACACGCGGCCGAGCTCGCTCATGCGCGGGATCTGGACGACGTACTGCCAGATGTTCTTCGGCAGCACGAGCGCGAGGCCCGCGAGCAGCTCCTCCCTCGCGTAGCCCTCCTTCTGGAAGTTGACGCGGTCGGAGTCGAGGAACACGGCGCAGCCGTACGAGAACTTCGGCGCGAGCCGCGCCTCGAACGCGACCTCGGCGTACTGCTTCACCGGCACGCCGAACTGATCGGCCATCGCCTGCAGCAGCATGCCGTTGCCGGCGCTGCAGCTGTTCGACAGACGGAAGTTCTTCACGTCGCCGTTCTGCATGAACATCACCTTGATGTCCTGCCCACCGATATCGCAGATCACGTCGACGGCGGGGAACCAGCGCTTCGCGCTCATCATGTGCGCGACGGTCTCGACGATGTTCGCGTCGGCACCGAGCGACTTCTCGAGCACGTCGCCCGCGTAGCCGGTCACGCCGAAGCCGGTCACCTCGAGCGTCGCGCCCTGATCGGTGGCCCACTGCCGCATGTCCGCGAACATGTCCTTCATGTCCTGGATCGGGTTGCCCTTCGAGAGCGTGTAGACCTTCTTGAGGATGTTCTCGTTCTCGTCGATGAACACGCACTTGCTCGAGGTCGAGCCGCCGTCGAGCCCGATCACGCCGCGGTACGTCTTGCCCGCCTCGAGCGTCGCGTCCTCGTAGTCCGGCGTCTTGTACTTCGTGCCGAATGCGACGGCTTCTTCCTTCACCTCGACCAGGCCGGGGCCGGCGCTCTCACCGAGCTTCGCCTTGCGGCCGTGGTTGATGAACTCCTCGAGCGGCTCGAGGCCGCGATACGCACCGACCGTCTCGGGCTCGTAGAGGCCGAACAGCACCGCGCCGTACGCGGCGTAGAGATCGCTGTTCTTCGGGACGAAGATCAGCTCGTCGATCGGCACGGTCTTGTCGTACTCGTAGCCGCGCTCCGCCCACGCCTCGGGGATGCGCAGGCGCCAGCACTCCTGGAGGAACGGCAGGTACGTGTTCGGACCGCCGAGCAGCAGCACCTTGGACTTGAGCGTGTTGCCGCGCGTCAGCACCGCGAGGTTCTGGCTGACGATCGCGTCGGCGAGCGAGTTCATGATCTCGCTGCGCGGGATGCCGCTCTTGACGAGGTTGACGATGTCGGTCTCTGCGAACACGCCGCACTTCGCCGCGACGTGATGCAGCTTGCTCGGATCGAACTTGAGCGCGGGGACTTCCTCGCGCGGCATGCCGACCTTGAGCACGCACTTGTCGATCGTCGCGCCGGTACCCGACGCGCACTTGTCATTCATCGACGTCTGCGCGGTCTTGTCACCGGTGTCCTTGTTCTCCTTGAACATGATGATCTTGGCGTCCTGACCACCAAGCTCGATCACGCTGCCGACGTCGGGGTGGAGCTTCTCCACCGCCATCGTCACCGCGTTGACCTCCTGCACGAACTTGCTGCCGAGCTGCGGCGCGATCGGCGAGCCGCCCGAGCCGGTGATGAACGTGCGGATCTGATCGTTCTTCAGCGTCGGGAACGCTGCGTGAATCTCGCGCAACATGTCGCGCGTCATCTCGGGCTGACGGGTCTCGTGGCGCAGGTACTTGCTCCACAGGATCTCCTTCGTCGTCGGATCGACGACCGTCATCTTCACGGTCGTGGAGCCGACATCGATTCCGATGACGACCTTCTCGGGTACGGGCTTATCCATGGCGGGTCCTCGTGCAGAGCTAGACTGACGCGTCAGTCTACGAGTGGACTGACGCGTCAGTCCAGTTCTAACTGGCGGCAATATCAGATCTCTTGGGCGAAGCGGATTGCGCGGGTGCGCACGCGCCTACGCAGGCGATCGCGCCCAGGGTGCGCGAAACGTACATCTTGAGTTTCGCTCATACATTGACGCATAGTCGGGCTCCTGATGATGACCTGCCGAAAGCTCCTCACCACCTCTGCTGTCCTCGCCCTGTCGCTCGCCGCGTGTGCTGAAGACACGTCGACGATCGATCAGGACATCAACCAGAACGCGGCCGACCATGCCAATGGCAACGCCTCGTTCAACCGCTGCTCGACGCGCGCGCCCTCCACCACGGACGTCGCACGCAACGAGCTCGCCCTCGCGATCTACCGCGCGAACAAGGGCAAGCCGCCCGGTCATGGCGGTGGCGGCGGTGGGGACGGTGGCGGCGGCGACGGCGGCACGTGGACGCCGGTGACGATCAACGTCTACGTGCACAGCATCCACGCCAGCAACGGCACCGGTGGTCTGCCCCGCGGCAACAACCACTTCGTCACCGACCAGCTGCAGGTCCTCAACGCCGCGTACGCAGGCGCTGGCGTCTCGTTCCAGCTCGCCGGCTACGACGACTCGGATAACGACGCGTGGTACACGACGACCGGCGGGGGCTCGGAGGCGGCGATGAAGAGCGCGCTCCGCCAGGGCTCGGCCGACGACCTCAACGTCTACTTCAACAACATGGGCAGCGGCCTGCTCGGCTGGGCGACGTTCCCGAGCAGCTACCAGAGCAGCCCCGACCTGGACGGCGTCGTGATCCTCTACTCGTCGCTGCCCGGTGGCAGCGCGGAGCCGTACAACGAGGGCGACACCGCGACCCACGAGGTCGGCCACTGGATGGGCCTCTATCACACGTTCCAGGGCGGCTGCGCCAAGAACGGCGACAAGGTCTCCGACACCGCGCCCGAGGGCTTTCGTATCTGTGTGGAGGAGATCGGACGGGAAC
>DAIRFU010000144.1:3611-12422 GCA_036794935.1 Kofleriaceae bacterium
CGGCCACTGGATGGGCCTCTATCACACGTTCCAGGGCGGCTGTAACGGTGCCGGCGACTCGGTCAGCGACACGAACGCCGAGCGCAGCCCCGCGTACGGCTGCCCGATCGGCCGCGACAGCTGCTCGTCGCGCAAGACGCCCGGCGAGGATCCGATCACGAACTTCATGGACTACACCGACGACTACTGCATGGATACGTTCTCGGCCGGTCAGGTCACCCGCATGCACGACAGCTGGGGCGCCTACCGCTCGGGCCAGTAGCCCACCCCGCTCCCTCGACAACGCGCGTGTTCGCCCCGAGCGTCACGCGCGTTTTAGCGTCCGGACTACACGACGTCGCGCGCGAGCTCGATCGTATGCTCGAGGGGCATCCGGCGGCCGCGTTCGCGGCCCGCGTCGAATGACTGGCCGATCATATCGATGCCCCGCGCCTGGGTGCTCGCGAGCATCGGCCGCTCGCACGCCGGCACCGGTGCGTCGATCTGGTCGCGGATCGCGTCGGCGGCCCCGAGGTACACCGCGCCGCGCGCCGGCCGCTCGCTCGCGACCGCGACAGCCGCGAGTGCCTCGAGCACGCTCGCGCACCGCCAGCGATCGCCGAGACGGCGGTGGACGCGCAGCGACGTCGCGAGCTGGGCGCGCGCCTGCATCAGCTCGCCGCGCTCGAACGACGCCTTGCCGATGAGATCGAGCGACCACGCGATGCCCTCGTGAAAGCGCGCCGCGATCGCCTCGGCGAACGCACGGCCGAGCACGTCGCGCGCCGTCGGATCGCCCGCGTAGTGGAGGATCGCCCCGCGGTTGAGCAGCGACCACACGGTGAGCTCGGGATCGCCGAGCGCTCGCAGCTCCTCGACGTCGGTGCGCTCCCAGCGCGCCAGCAGCTCCTCGCTCGGCACGCCCGCGTCGTCGCCGATCCACTCGGCGAATGCGAGGTAGTTGCGCGCGCGGGCGGCCTCGCGGGCATCTCCGACGCGCTCCCAGATGTCGAGGCTGCGCGCGTGAAACTGGCGGGCGCGCGCGTAGTCGCCGCGCTCGCGGGCGACGCTGCCGAGCAGCTGATCGGCCTGCGCCTCGCCCTCGAGATCGGCGATCGAGAGCGCGATGCCGCGCGCGCGCTCGAGCAGCTCCTCGGCACGGCCGTAGCGACACGTCAGCAGCGCGAGCCGGCCGGCACCGAGCAACGCGCGCCCCAGCGCCTCGCCCTCTCGGTTCGAGGCCTTCTCGATGGCAGCCTCGAGCCACTGCATGCCCTCGGCGTACGCACCGCGCAGATACCAGTAGTACGCGAGGCGCCCGGCGAGCTCCATCGCGTCGGCCGGCGCGGTCGCGAGCAGGCGCGCGAGCACCGCACGCAGGTTCTCGTACTCGACGTCGACGAGCGCGAGCCACGCCTCGGTCGTGCGCTCGGACGAGCTGGTCGCGATCGCGTATGCATGCTCGCAGGCGAACCGCCACAGCGCCGGGCCGTCGCCAGCGGCGCGCGACATCTCACGCGCGAGCTCGCGGACGGTGTCGAGCATGCGCAGCCGCCGCGGCGAGTCGGTCGACCAGGTCGCGAGGTGCGTCTGGACGAGCCGCAGGACCGCGTACATCGGATCGTCGCTGAGGTGGGGGAGCTGCTTCTTGACCTGCTCGAACGTCAGCCCCGCCGGCAGGATCGCGAGCTGGCGCAGCACGCGCTGCTGATCGGGCGCGAGCAGCGCGTAGCTCGAGGCGATGGCGTGGTGCACCGCCGAGCCGGCCTGCGCGCCGGTCTCGAGCGCCGTGCGGATCTGGGCTGGCTTCGACGCCGTGACCTGCGCCGCGGCGAGCTCGATCGCGAGCGGCGAGCCCTCGGCGGCGCGGCAGATCGCGACGACATCGGCGACGTTGTCGACCGTCAGCGCGAACATCGGCGCGACCTCGCGCGCGCACGCGACGAACAGCGCGACCGCCGCATACGTCTCGGCCTCCTCGACGGACACGTCCGCGGTACGCGGCGCATCGAGCGCCTCGACGATGTACCGGTGCTCGCCCGCAAGCCCGAGCGGTCCGCGACTCGTCACCAGCCAGCTCACGGCCGGGCAGCCGCGCACGAGCCGCTCGATCACCTCGGCGCTGCCGGCCACGTGCTCTGCCCCGTCGAGCACGACCAGCAGCCGCCTGTGCGCGAGGCTATCGACGACGTGATCGAACAGCGGTCGCGTCGCATCGGGCTCGATCGCGAGCGCGCCCGCGATCGCCGACAGCACCGGCTTGTCGCCTTCGCCGGCGACGAGTGACACGAACCAGGTGCCGTCGAGGAAGCGCTCCTGCGCGGTCTCGCAGATCGCCTGCGCGAGCCGGGACTTGCCGATCCCCGCCGGCCCGGTCAGCGTGACGACGGTGCCGCGCGCGAGCAGCTGCTCGACGTCGCGGTACTCCGCCTGCCGGCCGATCACCGGCGTCCGATGTCCGGCGAGCCGCACGATGCTCGGCGTCGGCGTGCGTGCCGCGATCGTGCTCGCGGCGACCAGGTTCGCGGTCGATGCACGCCGATCATTCGCCGGTGGCTGCACGCCGCGCAACGCGTCCACGAGCTGCGCCGCCTGGCTCGCGACGCTGCGAAACCGGCGCTCCGGGACGCGCGCGCTGCCGCGCAGGAACCACTGATCGAATGCCTCGGTCAGCCACGGCCAGCGCAGCGATGGCTTGCTCGGCACGCTCGACTCGATCTCGCTCATCACGTCCTCCGCACTCGCCGCGGTCCAGTACCGCTCGCCCGTGAGCAGCGCGAGCGTGACGTGAGCGAGCGCCCAGATATCGGTCGCCGGCCCGATCCGGCTGAGCTGGCCGCGCACCTGCTCGGGCGCCATGTACAGCGGCGTGCCGCCGAACGCGTCCCGCAGCCGCTCGGTCGGTCCAGCGGTGTCGACGACGAGCCCGAAGTCGAGCACCTTGACGATCCGCGTGCCGTCACCGACGTCGTGCAGGTACACGTTCGCGGGCTTGAGATCGCGGTGGACGATCCCGAGGCCGTGCGCGAGCTCGAGCGCGGTCGCCGTCTGTGCGATGTAGCGCGCGACGCGCGACGGATCGAGCGGGCCGCGCTCGTCGAGCACCTCCTGGAGGTTCTTGCCGGCGAGCCGCTCGAGCACGAGGAACGGCAGGCCGTCCTCGTCGCTTCCCGCCGAGATCAGCTCGACGACGTGCGCGCTCGAGATCACCGACAGCGCCGCCGCCTCGCGATCGAAGCGCTGGCGCACCGCGGTCAGCTCCTCGAGCCCGGCCGCGAGCTTGATCGCGACCACCCGGCTGGTCTTGCGGTCGATCGCCTCGTACACCACGCTCAGGCTTCCCTTGCCGACGCGTGGACCGAGGTCGAAGCGATCTGCCAGCCGCCGCTGCCCCACGAGCGTCCAGCGTATCAGAGGGATCCGGCTACGAGGCCAGCACGCCGCGCAGCGCGACCATCAGCACCTCGGCGACCACGACGTCGACGGGCGGCGGCGACGGGTCACGGATCAGCTGCTCGATCACGCCGCGGATCATGCCGAGCATGGCGGCGGCGGCGAGGTCGGGCTCGACCTTGCGCAAGAGGCCGATCTCCATCCCGGACTCCATCGCGCGGCGCATCAGGTCACGGACCTCGCCGAAGAACTGGTCGAGACGCTCGGCGGCCTCGGCATCGGGCGTGTGCCCGGCCGAGAGCAGCAGCGTGGCGAGTGGCCGGTCGCGCACGATGTAGTCGAGCGTGTCCATCACCTGGTCGCGGAGCTGGACCTGCGGCGGCGCCGCGGCGGGGTCGTCGACCTCGATGCGGTGGATCCGCGCGCGCAGATCCGTCATCGCCTGGTCGAGGATCGAGTCGAACACGACCGCCTTGCTCTCGAAGTACAGGTAGAACGTGCCGCGCGCGATCTGGGCGCGCTCGATGATCGCGTGGATCGACGCGCCGTGGTAACCGGCCTCGGCGAACACGTGCTTCGCCGCGTTCATGATCTGGCGGCGGCGCTCGAGCTTCGCGCGCTCGGCGGCATCGAGCGTGGTCGCCACTAGCCACCCCGCCGGGATTGATAGGCGATGATCGCGCGCTCCAGGCCCGAGAACATCTTGCGATAGGACAGGCGCGAATCGGCGACGCGGCCGTCGTCGCAGTGGCCCTCGATCTCCGCCTCCAGCGCGCGCGCGAACGGCTCGCAGTCGGCGTAGAGGTTGATCTCGTCGTAGACGCCATGCGAGAGCGGCGTGAAGTTCGCCGAGCCGACGTCGCTCCAGCGGTGATCGATGACGACGACCTTGCTGTGCACCATACGCGGCACGAGCACGATCGTGAGGTTCTGCGGCGCGCCGGTCAGCCGCATCAGCGTGTGGCAGGTCGCGCGGTTGATGTTGCCGAGCACGTCGGAGAGCTCGGCGATCACGACCTTGACCTCGACGCCGCGCTGGACCGCGCGGGCGAGCGCCGCGGTGAACCGCCGATCGGTGAAGTACGCCATCTCGACGGTGATCGAGTGCTGCGCGGCCTCGATCAGCGCGAGCCGGTGGCTGATCATCGGGCAGCTCTTCTTGCGGTGCGCTTCGCGGCTGTGGACGAGGAAGTCCAGGCCGCGCGACGGATCGAACTCGTCGTGACCGGTCATGCGCTCGCGCAGGCGCGAGACGTGCTCCTCGCCCTCGGCCTCGACCATGACGTCGATCCACTCGTGGCGGTGGTTGTCGCCGATGCCCATCGAGCCGGTCGCGAGGAAGCGGTCGTCGACGATGTAGAGCTTCGAGTGATCGAAGCGCTTGCGCATGTGCTCGACGGTGATGTTGCGGTGGGAGAGGATCCGCCCGGCGAGCGCGTTCGGCCGCTGCTTGAAGCTGCCCGGCGCGCGGTACACGGCGCCGAGGAACCACGCCTGGAAGCCGCGGATCGGATCGACGCGCTTGTGGAAGAAGCTCTGCTTGTTGCCACCCGTGTACTCGTAGACGGCGGCGATGCGGTCCTTGTGGATGACGACCTCGGCGCCGCGGTCAGCCGCCGCGAGCACGGCCTCGCCGAGCAGGTTGCCGGCCTCGTCGTCGCGCCACAAGAACGCGCGAATCTCGACCGACTTCTTCGCCTCGCGGATGCGGCCGAGGATCTGCTGGAACGCGCGGTCGCCCGAGCCGAGGACCCGCAGCGCGCCTCCGTCGATCGGCGTCGATACCGAGTGCAGCGGCGCGCTCAGCGCCAGCGGCTGCATCTGGCGCACGCGGCGCGCCCGCCTGCGGCCAAACGAGCGACGACGAACGGGACGGCGGGCCATCTAGATCCATTACGGTTAACCCACCTCAGCCGATCGGTCAATTGGCGGCAATCTGACCGCACCCGCGGTCCGACCGCATGGTTCTCGCTAATTGTGCATGACCAGGCCGCGCGCACCGCCCACCCACACGTGATCGGCATCGAGCGCGAACACCGTGTAGAGCTTGTCGCCACCGGCTGCCGAGGCTGCGGTGCCCACACCGGGCACCACCTGCCACGTCGCGCCGCCGTCGGCCGTCGCGAGCAGGAGCGCGGCGGAGTCGTCGTGATCGTAGCCGGCGAGCCAGCCGTGCTGGCCGTCGGCCGCGAAGAAGCCGCCCGGCAACTCGAGGCCGTGCGGGGCGACCTCGGCCGGCAGGGCGACGTCGGTCCAGGTCGTGCCACCGTCGGTGGTGCGCTTGATGTACGTGCCGAACGTCGGCGACGCGAACCACGTGATGCCGACCATCGCGCTCGCGAACGTGACGCCGGTCGGCGGCAGGTCCTCGGCCGCTTCCGGCACGGTCAGCACGCGCGGCGTGAACGAATGGCCGCCGTCGGTGCTGATGCAGATCTGCGGCTCGTACGTGCCCGGGTTCGACGTGTACGCGATGAAGTTGCGGTCGGGCGCGACGTACACGCTGTCGTGCGTCGTCGGCACGCCGGCGCCGCGCGGACCGCCCTGGCACATCGTCGCCGGGACCGGGTCGGGGATCGTCGGGATCGCGTTCGGGGCCCAGATGTCGGTGTAGCTCGTCGACGGTCCGGGCGCGCCGGTGCCGACGGTGACGACGCCGGTCTTGCGCACGAGCGTCGTCCCCGTGCCGGTGACCGCGAACGCCATCACCGGCTCGATGCCAAAGCCGGGCCCGTTCTTCTCGATCGTGAACGTCGCACCGCCGTCCTTGCTCGCGATCACGTCGCTCGCGTACGCCATCGCGAGGTAGCCGCTCGGCGTCTTCTCGAGGCCGACAAAGTCGATCGAACCGTTGAGGGACACCCCGGTCCCGTCGCCGGAGAACGCGACCGACGAGACCTCGCCGCCGGTCGCCGTGAAGACCGCGCCGCCCCGGGTGAACGTCTCGCCGTCTCCCGCGCTGACGATGAACCCCTTGTCGGCGGACTCGTAGTAGATGCCGGTCACCAGGTCGTTGCCCTTGTGATAGACGGCGCGATCCGGGTTGGACATGTCGTCGAGCAGCGGCATGGCGGTCCAGCCGTCGCCGCCCCCGCCTCCCCCGCCGCCGCCGGCATCGTCGCCGGCCAGGGTGTCGATCGAACAGGCCGAGGCGGCCAGGCCAAGACAGATCACGAAAAGCTCGGTACGCATGATTCTTCGTTTGCTCCTACTCACCTCCGTGGTGAGTGGCGCCGTTGTCGGCAGGCCCTCGATCCGGTTGCGTGGCGTTGCGAAACTTTTTTCGGATCGTTGAGCTTGGCAACGCGCCAGGCGCTCGGCGCCTCTGATTACAGAGACTTACGCGTGGCCTGGCGGTTGCTCCACGAGGCCGCCGTGTGTGACCTCGAGCTGTCCGGGATCCGAAAGCAGTACGACGGCGTCGCCCGGCCGGTGATCCCGGACCTCGATCTCGTGATCCCCGCCCGCCAGATGGCCGTGCTCGTCGGACCGAGCGGCTGCGGCAAGTCGACGACGCTGCGGATGGTCGCCGGCCTCGAGGAGCCGACCGCCGGAAGGATTCTGATCGACGGCCGTGACGTCACGAACCTGCCGCCCGCCGAGCGCGACATCGCGATGGTGTTCCAGAGCTACGCGCTCTACCCGCACATGACGGTGTTCGAGAACATGGCGTTTGGCCTGCGCATCCGATCGCGCTCGCCGGGGTTCGCCCGCTTCGCTGGATCTCGGCACCTCGGCGAGGCGGAGATCCGCCGGCGCGTGGTGGCCGTCGCCGACAGCCTCGGGCTCACCGCGTACCTCGAGCGCCTGCCCAAGGCGCTGTCGGGCGGCCAGCGCCAGCGCGTCGCGATCGGCCGCGCCGTCGTGCGCCAGCCGAAGGTGTTCCTGTTCGACGAGCCGCTCTCGAACCTCGACGCGAAGCTGCGCGGTGACATGCGGCGCGAGATCGCGCGCATCCACCAGCGCTCGGACGCGACGGCGATGTACGTCACGCACGACCAGATCGAGGCGATGACGCTCGCCGACATGATCGTCGTGCTCAAGGACGGTGTCGTCCAGCAGATCGGTACGCCGGTCGACATCTACGAGAAGCCGGCGAACCGGTTCGTCGCCGGGTTCTTCGGCACACCGTCGATGAACTTCCTCGCCGCCGACCTCGCGCAGACCGGCGAGCTGCAGGCCGCGCGCGGTCCCGGCTTCGAGATCCCGCTCGCGATGCTGCCCGCGCTGCGCCCCGCGCAGGCCGCGGTCGACCGCATCGTCGTCGGCGTGCGTCCCGAGCGGCTGTCGCTCGAGCGCCGCGGCGACGACGTCGCGCTGTCCGGCCACGTCGCGATGCGCGAGGTGCTCGGCGCCGAGGTCGTGCTCCACCTCGAGTCGGAGGCCGGTCCGCTCACCGTGCGCACCGAGGCCGGGTCCGCGCCGCGGCCCGGCGACACCGTCCAGGTGTGGCTCGATCCGCGCGCGATCCACCTGTTCGACGGCGTGACGGAAGTCCGGCTATGAAGGCGCTGGTCGTCGCGCTGGCGCTCGCCGCGGGCTGCGGCCAGGCGCGCGAGCACGGGGTCGTGCTGTGGCACGCGTACACCGGCATGGAGCGCACCGCGCTCGAGGAGACGGCCACGCGCTGGAACGAGCAGCACCCGGACGTCCCGCTCACGCTCGTCGCCGTCCCGCATGACTCGTTCGCCGACAAGCTGACCAGCGCGATCCCGCGCGGCAACGGACCCGACCTGTTCATCTTCGCCGACGATCGGATCGGCGCCTGGGCCGAGGCCGGCACGATCGAGCCGATCGAGTTCTGGGTCGATGACGCGCGCGCCGACCGGTTCAGCGCGGAGGCGATGCACGCGATGACGTACAACGGCTCGCTGTGGGGCCTGCCGCTCGCGGTCAAGGCGCTCGTGCTCTACGTGCGTACCGATCTCGTCGCGGCGCCGCCGCGCACCACCGACGAGCTGCTCGCGCTGGCGCCGATGATGAAGCAGCGCCATGGCTTCGCGGTCGCGTACGCGAACGTCGATCTCTACGGGC
Source organism: Kofleriaceae bacterium (assembly GCA_036794935.1). Taxonomy (GTDB): domain Bacteria; phylum Myxococcota_A; class Polyangia; order Haliangiales; family Haliangiaceae; genus JABFXX01. The sequence continues at coordinate 12,018 of DAIRFU010000144.1, forward strand.
ACGCGCCGTGGCTGCACGGCTTCGGTGGCAAGGTGCTCGACGAGGACGGCACGCTCGCGATCGCCACGCCCGAGGCCGCCGCGGCGATGACGTTCGCGCGCGAGCTCGTCGCCGACGGCATCGCACCGGCCGACGCGCAGGGCCCGATGATCGCGAGCCTGTTCAATGCCGGCAAGGCGGCGACCGTGCTGTCGGGGCCGTGGTTCATCACCGACATCAGCAAGGGAGTGCCCTGGCGGGCCGTCACGCTGCCGATCGTGTCGGCGACCGGCCGGCCGGCGGCGCCATTCCTCGGCGCCGAGAGCATCCTGATGAGCGCGTACGCGCACGACAAGGCGGCGGCGTTCGCGGTCATGGACGCGCTGACCGGCGACGCGGCGGCGATCGTGCGCGCGCGCGACGCGC
>DAIRFU010000742.1:0-3446 GCA_036794935.1 Kofleriaceae bacterium
ACGCGAGATAGAACGGGCGATCGAACGGCTGCAGCTTGCCGCCGATGATCAGCGTGCCCATGATGCCGGTCGGGTTCGTCGAGTGGAACGTCGCGCCGACGGTGACGTGGCGGTTGATATCGTACGCCGCGATGATGCCGTTGCCGCGGTCGGCACCCGAGTAGAGCAGCGGATCGCGCGTGTAGAGATCGGTGAGCAACAGGTCGGCGACGTGCTTCGAGGTGAAGTCGAAGCTCGCCGGATCGGCGATGCGGCCGGCGGCGATCGCGAAGCCCGAGCGCGCGTAGCGCACCCACTGATCGCGGATCGCGATCGCGGCCTGGCCCTCCCACACCGAGGCGCCGTAGCCGAGCGGACCGCCGAGCGCGGCCTCGAACTCGCTCGCGAACGTGATGTGCTCGCCGACGCCGCCGCGTACGCCGAGCCGCGACACCGCGACGGTGGGATTCTGGGTCCCGCGCTCGACGGTGTCGGGCTGGTGCAGGCTCTCGAGCCGCATGCCGCCCGCGATCGCGATGAACGGCTCGATGACTTTCGTGTCCCGCTCGGGCTCGGCGAGCGCGGCCGCGGGCAGTCCGAGGAGAGGGACGAGAGCGGTGGCGAGCAGGCGGTTCATGATCAGTTCCCCTCCAGGGCCGCGATCACCTTCGCGAGCCCGGCCTCGCTGCGGACCGCGCCATAGTGGTTGCGGAAGAAGCCGTTGTAGAAGTAGCCGCTGGTGTCGAAGTCGTTGAGGCCGGTGAGCTGGTTGTCCGCGCAGTCCTTCGGGTACAGGCGCGACGCGTGCTCGGACACGAACTCGTCCTGCTGCGTGCCGTTCATCAGGTCCTGCATCGTGATCGTCGTGTAGGCGACCTGGTTGCCGCCGCACGCGTCGCGCTTGCCGTACGCGTAGTCACCGTCGGCGCACGGCGTCTCCCACCAGCCGCCGAACTCGGAGAGCCCGGCGATCGGCGGCCCGTTGAGCGGGCGGTGGAACGCGGTCTCGGTGTACTGGTTGCGCTGGCCCATCTCGCACGTCACGGTGCCGCGCATCGTCAGGTTGAGCCCGCACTGCTTCGCGAAGCTGACGACGCCGTGGTGTGCGCCGGACGCGAGCACGACCGTATCGAGGCGCGCGAAGATGTTGATGTCCCACTGCCCGTCCTGGTTCTCGACCCACAACCGGCGCAGCGCGTCGCGCACGGTCGTCGCGCCGAGCGAGAACCCGACGAGCGAGAGCTTGCGGTCGGGGTTCGCGATCGCGATCCGCTTCACCAGCTCCTCGAGCAGCGGCACGGTCCAGCCGTGGTCGGAGTTTCTCGGCGTGTTGCCGATGTCCTTGCCCTCCGGGCTGTTCGGGTCGTCGATCTGATCGGTCCGCATGTCGATCGCGATCGTGCGGTAGCCGAGCGCGGGCAGCTTCTCGGCGAGCTGGTCGCGCGCGACGGTGTCGGCCGGGAACATCAGCGACGACGGATCGGGATGCACGAACTTCATCCAGCCATCCGGCGACTCGCTGTTGCCGTGGACGAGGATCACGATCGGCTTGCCGGTGTCCTCGGTGACGCCCTCGGGGAACGGGAACTCGCGCGCCGCGCACGCGTAGCCCGGGATCGACGCCGGCGTGTACGTGAGCCCGTCCGTCGTGCAGCCGGGGTGGCCGTCGCCGCTGCCGTCGGCCGCGAGCGTGCGGTAGTGACCGCCGGGATAGCTCGCGTCGCCGGGCTGCGGCAGCGTCGCGCCGTCCCAGGTGTTCTTCGCCGCGGTCGCGAGCGCGTCGTGATAGTCGTAGCCGGCCGGCGCCAGCGGCGCGCTGGCCATGGCGCGGGCGCACGCCGACTTGTCGACGCCCTGGGTTTGATCGTCGCCGTCCCCGGGGCGGCCGGTGCCGCCGAGCGTGCACCCGGCGAGCAGCAAGCAAGTGATTCCGCGCAGCATGGCCGCGCACCGAGCAACGCGCGTGCCCGCGTATGTCCGTGTGGGCGTGAGCGGGCTCGATGGATCGATCCATCACTCGTGTGGCGCCGGCTGTTGGTGCTGACCAACAGGTCCGGCCGGCATGGTGCCCGGGCGCGGACCGGTCTATGAACGGCCCATGGCCGACACCCGCACGATCTCCGAGCTGTTCGATCCGGCGCGCTGGACCGAGGTCCCCGGCTTCCAGTTCACCGACATCACCTATCACCGCGCCAAGGACCTCGGCTGCGTGCGCGTGGCGTTCGATCGCCCCGACGTGCGCAACGCGTTCCGGCCGCACACGGTGGACGAGCTGTACCGGGCCCTCGAGCACGCGCGGAGCTCGAGCGACGTCGGCTGCGTCCTGTTGACGGGGAACGGACCCTCACCCAAGGACGGCGGCTGGGCGTTCTGCTCGGGCGGCGATCAGCGGATCCGGGGCAAGGACGGCTACAAGTACGAGGGCGAGGGTGGCGTCGATCCCGCGCGGCTCGGCCGGCTCCACATCCTCGAGGTGCAGCGCCTGATCCGCTTCATGCCGAAGGTCGTGATCTGCGTCGCGCCGGGCTGGGCGGTCGGCGGTGGTCACAGCCTCCACGTCGTGTGCGACCTGACGATCGCGAGCGAGGAGCACGCGATGTTCAAGCAGACCGACGCCGACGTCGCGAGCTACGACGCCGGCTACGGCAGCGCGTACCTCGCGCGCATGGTGGGCCAGAAGAAGGCGCGAGAGATCTTCTTCGTCGGTGACACGTACAGCGCGCGCGAGGCGGCCGCGATGGGCATGGTCAACGCGGTGGTGCCGCACGCCCAGCTCGAGACGTTCGCGCTCGACTGGGCGCGCAAGATCGTCACCAAGAGCCCGACCGCGATCCGCATGTTGAAGTTCGCGATGAACATGATCGACGACGGCCTCGTCGGGCAGCAGATCTTCGCGGGCGAGGCGACCCGGCTCGGCTACATGACCGACGAAGCCCAGGAGGGGCGCGACGCGTTCCTCGAGAAGCGCCCGCAGGATTTCAGCGGCTTCCCCTGGCACTACTGAGGCTCAGTTCACGTTCACGCGCAGCGTGTATGCACCGGCGATCCCCGCGCTCGAGTTGTCGACCACCACGAAGTAGTCGCCCAGCGTCGGCGCACTGACCGTGATCTGGGTGGCGGACGACGCGAGCGCGTTGTCCAGGCATGCCGGCGTGTCCGGGTACGGCATGCACGCGTCGAGCACGTAGGCAGTGAGCGCGCCCGTGATCGTGACCACGAGCTGCTCGTTCGGGGCCGTCGTCGTGATCCGATACACCGCGTCCTTGCCGAACTGCATGCCGCCGCCGCACAACGACTGCATGAAGTTGGCGCGACCCTGCGTGGTCCCCGTGACCATCTCGCCATCGCTGAGGATACCGGGGTCGCCACAGTCGAGCGCCGCCGGCGTCGCGTCCGGCATCGCGTCGTTGACCGCCACGTCGACGGCGGCGTCCTTCACCGGCGCGACGCAGCGGCCGTCGTCGGTG
>DAIRFU010000145.1:0-899 GCA_036794935.1 Kofleriaceae bacterium
GTTCGCCGCCAAGCACGGCCTGCTGCTGCTCAGCGTCGCCGACATGATCGCGTACCGGCTCCAGCGCGAGCGGATCGTGCGCTGCCAGGGCGTCGGCACCCTGCGCCCGGGCTGCCTCGGCCCCGGCGAGCCGTTCACCGCGCACTACTACTCGACGGACGTCGAAGAGACCGAGTACCTCGCGCTCGTCCGCGGCGACGTCGCCGGCGTGTCGGCCGCCGGTGGTGTCGTGCTCGTCCGCGTCGCGGCGATGGATCCGCTCGCCGACCCGTTCGCGCTGCGTCCCGATCTGGTCTCCGCGCTCAAGGCGATCGACGACGCCGGCGTGGGCGTGTTCCTCTACGTCGTCCACAAGGGCCGGGTCCGGCTCGGGGCGTCCTTCGAGCGGCTCGTGCTCCAGCACGACACCCGGACGAGCGTCGTCAACATGAACCAGACCAGCGAGGCGCTCCGCGACTTCGGTCTCGGCGCCCAGGTGCTCGCGGACGTCGGTTGCAACAAGATCCGGCTGATGATGTGGAGCGACCGCAAGATTCCCGGCCTCGAGGGCTTCGGCATCGACGTCGTCGAGCGCGTGCCCATCCCCCCTCCCGCCGTCGCGCGGGCGGGCAAGACCGCCTGATCTGGGATATATCTGGCGAGCATGCCGACCACCATCGAGGGCACTCTGTCTGCGGCCGGCCTCCGGTTCGCGATCGTCGCGAGCCGGTTCAACGGCCTCATCGTCGAGCCGCTGGTGGCCGGTGCGCTCGACGCCATCGTGCGCTCGGGCGGCAGTGCCGATGACGTCACGATCGTGCGCTGCCCGGGCGCCTGGGAGCTGCCGCAGGTCGTGCGCCGGGTCGTGGAGCGGGGCGGGGTGCACGGCTTCCCCGTCGTCGACGTGAAGACCACGCTCT
>DAIRFU010000145.1:909-12419 GCA_036794935.1 Kofleriaceae bacterium
ATCGACGCGGTGATCGCGCTCGGTGCCGTGATCCGCGGCTCGACCCCGCACTTCGACTACGTCGCCGGCGAGGCCGCGCGAGGCATCGCGGGTGCCGCCGCGTCCGCCACGATCCCGATCAGCTTCGGCGTGCTGACGACCGACACGATCGAGCAGGCGCTCGAGCGCGCCGGCACGAAGGCCGGCAACAAGGGGTTCGATGCGGCGCTCGCCGCGATCGAGCTCGCCACGCTGTACCGTGCCCTCGCGGGTGGATCGCGCAAGAAGGCCCGATGAGCGGAGTCCGCCGCACAGGCCGCGCGTTTGCGCTGCAGCTGCTCTATGCCCGCGATGGCGATCCCGCGACCGACCTGAGCGGCGCCGCGATCAACTGGGCGAGCGAGTTCGAGCTCGAGATCGACGAGCCGGCGCAGGCGTTCGCGCGCGGCCTCGTCGACGCGGCCGTCACCCGCGGATCCGAGATCGACGAGCTGATCGCATCCTCCTCGAAGAACTGGCGCATCGAACGCATGTCGCGTGTCGATCGCAACATCCTGCGGCTCGGCGCGTGCGAGCTGCTCGCGTTCCGCGACGTGCCGGTCAAGGTCGTGATCAACGAGGCCGTCGAGCTCGCGAAGCGCTTCGGTACCGCGGAGTCATCGGCGTTCGTCAACGGCGTGCTCGATCGGATCGCCATCGCCGCGGGTCGGTCGGCGGAGGACTGATGGCGCTGTCGATCCTGCCGCTCGATCTCGCGCGCTGGGACGAGAGTGCGCGCGACTGCCTCGTGCTCCCCGTCTTCCGCGACGATCGTCCGCTGCGCGGCGCGGCCGGGCTCGCCGACTGGCGACTGTGCGGCCGGCTCTCGCGTCTGCTCAAGTCCAACAAGGCGACCGCCGAGGCGGGCGAGACCCTGCTGCTGCCGCCCGGGCGCCGGTTGCGCTTCTCGCGCGTGATGTGGTTCGGCCTCGGTGACGCGAAGGCGTACTCCGACGATCGCCTGCGCAAGGACCTCGCCTGGATCGTCGGGGTCGTGAAGAAAGCCGCGGTCGCCGATTGGGCTCTACAGGTCCCCGGCCGCGCGTCGGGCCTGATCGGTGCGCGACGGGCCGTCGAGATCCTGCTCGAGGACGACACGCTCGTCGATCAGCCGATCACGCTGCTCGAGGACCCGGCGGGTCAGAAGGACATCGCCGAGCTGTTGCGCGGGCAGCGGTAGCCGCACTGGCGTCGCTCACGTCAGCCAGTGCCAGATGCCCTCGAGCACCCTGACGACCGTCGCGCCGAACGCGACGAGCAGGGCGATATCGATGATCGTGCCGAGGTGGCCGAGCGCGGTCCACATGCCGTCGCGCTCGAGCAGCGCGATCGCGTAGATCATGATCGGGATCAGAAAGATCATGTTCGAGCCGGGAATCGGTAGCGGCAGCGCGAGGCCGAGGCCGAGCAGGGTGACCGCGAGCCCGATCAGGCGCGGCGTGATCGTGCGTTCCCAGCGCGGGCGCGTGGAGCGTGACAGCCAGCGCAGGCGCCGCGAGCACAGCCTCAACACGCGGTCGAGCATGGTCATCGACAGCTGGCGCCGGCGCGCGCGGGCCGGCAGCCACGGACGCCGGCGACCGAGTGCGAGCTGCGCGCCGACGAGCGCGATCGCGAGGCCAAACGGCGTCGAGAACCCGAAGAACGGGATCGCGATCAGCGCGAGCACGCCGATGAGGAAGCCGAAGCCGGCCTCGGCCGCCTTGTCGACGAGTGCGCCGACGCTGACGCCGGTGGGCCGGTCCGGCGGCGGAGCCGTGGAGTCGTCGGCACCGAGCTCGCGGAGTAGCTCGTCGAGGCGCAGGCGCCGCGGTGGCACGGCCACGATGGTCTCGCGTGCGCGGCCGGCATCCATCTCCCAAACCGTAGCCATCCGCGATGCCTTGTCGAGAGGCAACGGATGCTTACTCGAGTGTTCCGGTCTCGGCGAGCTTGCCGATCTCGCGGAACTCCATGCGGATCGCGCGCTCGAGGTGGTCGTGCGTGAGCGCGACGCCTTCCTCGGCCGCGAGGAACGCCGCGCGCAGGGTCGCGTTCCGGATGTAGCCGCCCGAGAGCCGGAACCGCTGCGAGAGCTTCGCGAAGTCGAGCTTGCCGTGGACCGGCACCTGCGCCGGGATCAGGGCCTTCCAGAGATGCTCGCGCATCTCCTCGTCGGGGAACGGGAACGTTACCCGGTACGTGAGCCGGCGCTTGAACGCCGGATCGATCGCGTTGCCGAAGTTCGTGGTCAGGATCGCGATGCCCTCGAAGCTGTCGAGCCGCTGCAGGAGGTAGTTGACCTCCATGTTCGCGTAGCGGTCGACGCTGGTCTTGACCTCGGTGCGCTTGGCGAACAGCGAGTCGGCCTCGTCGAACAGCAGCATGACCTGGCCGTCCTCCGCAGCGTCGAACAGTGCGCCGAGGTTCTTCTCGGTCTCGCCGATCCACTTCGAGGTGATGCGCGAGACGTCGACGCGGTACAGCTCGAGCCCGAGGTCGCGCGCGATCACGCCCGCGACCATCGTCTTGCCCGTGCCCGGGCTGCCCTGGAACAGCGCGGTGATGCCGCGTGCGGTCGTGATCGAGCGATCGAACCCCCACTGCTCGAACACGGTCTTGCGGTGGCGCACGCGCGCGGTCAGCTCGAGCAGTGAATCGATGATGTCCTCGGGCAGGACGACGTCGGCCCACGTCGCGAGCCGACCGACGCGCGTCGCGGTCTTGCCGAGCCGATTCTCGAGGTGCTGGCGCACGGCGTCGTCCAGCTCGCGGAGCCAGCCGGCAGCGTCACTCGGTGGATCAGCCCGGCGCGCGACCTCGGAGCACACGCGATCGATCGTGCCGGGTCCGACGCGGTAGCGCGCGGCGAGCTCGCTCGGGTCCGAGAGCTCGATGTGGTGTCGCTCGAGCGCGACCGCCCAGGACTCGCCACGCTCGCGCTCGTTGCGCGCCGGGATATCGAGCAGCAGATAGCCGGGGTCGAGGATGATCGGGCCGTCCGCGGGCAGGCGTACCGCGAGCGGGCCCGGGTGGTTGCGCAGCACCGCCTGGACCTGCACGCGGGTATCCGGATCGTCGCTGCCGATGCCCTCGAGCCCGTCTACACACGGCACGAGCCCGCGCAGCAGCGTCCGCCGCAGCACGGTCTCGAGCGCGATCGCGAGCACGCTCGGATCGCGCGGCACGGTCGCGAGATCGATGACGCCGAGTGGCCGGCCGGCCCTCGCGGCGAGCGTGGTCAGCAGCGTGTGCCGGCCCGACCCGCCGCGGCCGCGCACGACGATGCGCGCCGGGCCGTCGTCGCGCGCTGTCGACAGAAAGCGCAGCGCCTTGACGATCAGCGAGCGGGGCAGGTGCAGCTCCTCGAGCTCGCGATCCGCTCGCCGGACCGCGAGGTACTGATCCGGCTCGCCCTCGGCCGGCTGGTTCGCGATGTAACGAGCGACGAGCGGATCGGCGGAGAGCGACGCGAACGGACGCTCGCCCGCGCCGACCCGGACGAGCCCGAACCTGCGCAGCGGCCGGTCGCCGTCGAGCACGCGCGCGATCTCCTCGACGCGGTCGGCGCCGAGCAGGAGGCCGAGCAGGTGCTCGTCGACGAGCGGGCGCCCCGGATCGTTCGCGAGGATGCCGTACAGCCGGGCGAGCTCGCCGCGCAGCCGTGGTGCGGCGATGATGAACAGGACCGTCGCCGCGAGTGGATCGAGCTCGAAGTCGCGAGCGAGCACGTCGATCGGTAGCAGGTGCCCTTGCCGTGCCTCCGCGGTCTCGACGTCGAGCTGCTCCGCCGTTGCGAGCATGGCGCGTGCGCCCTCGAGATCCTCGGTGGCAAGGCCATCGGCGCGCCCCAGCAAACCGGCGACCTCCTGGGCGAAGGGCGGCTGGGCCGGATCGGAGCGCGAGATCCGTCCGCTATCCCACGCCTCGGCGATCGCGACCGCGGTCCGCGCGCCGACCCAGCGCAACCGCGCGTCGACCGCCTGCTTGATCTCGGCGGCGCTCGCGGTCGTCCGGGTCAGTACCGGCAACAGGCGATGCAGCGCCGTGTCGTCGAAGGGCACGGAGCTCTCGGCCAGCGGCGCGGGCTCGGCAGCGGCCGGTGCGCTGACGATCGGCGCGACCACCTCGATCGGGAGGCCATGGCCGTTGCTGGTGGCTGGTTCGGTACGCTCGCCTCCCTCCTCGATAGGCGCACGCACGCTCTCTCCGGTGGGGGCCGCGAGTGCGTCTGGACGCACGAGCTGGATACCCTCCGCGGTCGCGATCGCGATCCGCTGGAGCGTGTCGTCGACGGCGAGCTCGGTCACCCCGGCCGGTAGCACGAGGTCGCGAACCCAGCGGCCGAACCGCAGATCGATGACGCTCAGCCGATCGCCCGAACGCGCGAGCGCGAGTCCGCGGCGCGCCGCGATGGCGAGCTCTCCTTGCGCCGTCACGCGCAGCTGGGCGGCGACGGCACCGTCCGACATGGACACGATATAGAGCCTCAGCTCGCCCGCATCATCGACACCGCGTCGCTGGCTCAGCACGAGCAGGCGGCCGTCGAGCACGAGCTGCGCATCCAGCAGGTGCGAGCCCGGATCCCCGACCGGCTTGCGCCATGCCTCGCCGATCGGGCGCCACAGGCGGAGCTGGCTGTTCTGCCACGTCAGCCAGCGGCCCTCGGCGATCGGCAGGAGGAGCTCTCCCGGTGGCTCGGGCACCTGGACGCGCGTGTTGCGGGCGCGGAGCAACACGGGTTGCGCCGCGTGCCACACCGGAAGCTGCTGCGCGGTGCTCGACTGCATGACGCGGCCCGCTGGATCGAGGTAGTCGAGCGGCTCGGTCCCGAGCTCGCACCCGTCGAGCGCCGAGAGGCGCACGAGCGAGCGCGGCGTGACCACCCACAGCTCGTCGCCGACCGTGGCGACGTCGATCAGGTCCGCGACCTCGGTACGCACGCGCTCGCGGCCGAACGAGTCGTAGACGACGAGGTCCGGGGACTTCACGGCCAGCAGGTCGCCGCGCGGCCCGAAGAACCGCAGAATCGAATGTTCCCGCTCGGCTGCCACCGGCCGTGAGTGTACCATCGTAAGTGCTTGTTTCTTCGCGGTTGAGATGGTGCGGATTTGGCGGCAGGTCGAGACGTACTCGCTCGTAGAATGACCGAAGCACGAGGCTGGCGGATCCGTCTGTTGGGGCCACGATGAGTGATTTCGATCAGGACAAACGAGGACGGAGCCGCGGCCGCGCTGCGCACGATCCGTCGGTGCCGGTTCCCGGCCGCCTGGCGCTCACGGACAGGCTCGCGGAGCAGGGCAGGATGGTGAGCTCTGGCGTGCCTGGAAAGTATGCACTGACGGACGAGCTTACCGGCGAGACACCCGGAAGAAGCGGGCCGTATCCGGGGCCAAGTGTGTTCACCTCTCCGGACGCAAGTCGCGGGCACGCACAAGCTGCCAGCGAAGGCCTTCGGGTCCAGCACAAGGCCGTAGTCGCCGCAGGCGTGGCCGGTGCAATCGCGATTCCGCCGACCGTGCTGATCGAAGATCAGGGTGCAGAGCTCGCGAGCGGTCAGCTGCGCAAGCGGGACTTCTTTCACCGGTTGGAACCGCTCGTGAAGCAGGCTGCCATGGACGTCCTCGGTCGATTGTGGTCGATCGCGGGATGTCCGTACATCCAGAAATACTTCGCCCTGTACCAGGCGAAGTCCGCCGCCGAGGTCGAGAAGTTCGCGCGCCGCATGACCGGCTCGAAGGCGACGGATGCGCAGCAGCTGATGATCGACGTGGTTCGCAAGGTGCGCGATGGGGTCGTACACTGGCGTGATACCAAGCAACTGCCCCCGGACATTGTCGCGGCAGACCCAGCTGCGGCGCAGGCCGCGGAGGCAGCCGCGGGCAACCCTTCACCGATCCAGCGCAAGGCGGATAACGGCCAGCTCTCGCCCGCGAAAACGAATCCCGGGCAGGTCCTCGTGCGGCTCGGCGAGGGCGCGCCACTCGATTCGTCGGTGCAGGCGCGCATGGAGAACGCGTTCGGCGCGAGCTTCGGTGATGTGCGCATTCATACGGACTCTGAGGGCGCCGCGATCGCACAGGAGGAGAGTGCGCTCGCGTTTGCGGTCGGCACTCACATCGCGTTCGCGCCCGGCCGCTACCAGCCGGGCAGCGTCGAAGGTGACGCCTTGCTCGCCCACGAGCTCACGCACGTGTTGCAGCAGCGCGGTGCGACCGAGAGCGCGAGCAAGGATGTCAGCGAGGTCGGGGACGCGGCGGAGAAGGACGCCGACCGCGGCGCGACGAATGTGGTCGCGCAGCTTCACGGTAACGACAAGGCGCCATCGGCCGAAAAGCCAGGTGCGCAGGCCAGTTCGGATCTCCAGCTACAGCGCTGCATCGGATCGCTCAATGAAGGCGAAGGCGAGATGCTGCGCGAACACCGTGGCTTTTGGAACCAGGATCCGACGTTCGAGGGCGACCCATTTCACGTCAAGCTCTACCAGCACAGGGACAAGGACGTGACGACGCTGGACGCCGATTTCGACTACACGGGACCGGGCGATAGCGATGGTCAAGGGCTCCACTGGATCATTCACCTCGAGCGTGGGAAGGCGATCGACCCCATCGTCAGCACCGATCAGCCGGACGAGTGGGCGACCCTGACCGTCGACGCGCATGGTGACGGCTCCAACCTCACGACGTTCCGGCGGACGACGACGTTCCTCGACGGCTGGAACCCGAAGAGCCGGAAGCACACGTTCAACGTCAAGACGCAATTCGACATAGGCGATGCGGGAAGCACTCGCTCGACTGTGATCAAGTCGCAGGACGCGTTACCGGGAACCACCGCCAATACCCCTATCAGCCCAGGGGATCAGAACGTCGAAGCGTTGCGCATCGACATCGCGGCAATAACGACAAAGGAGTGGCTCGACGAGATTCTGAATACGGAGGTGTTCGGCATCGACAAGACGAAGCCGCCATGGGCAGGTCTCAAGGCGAAGGTCGATGCCGACGCCGCGAGGTACACGAGCAACGCAACCGATGCACACGACGAGGCGATGCGGCTCACGCGTCTCGGCCAGGTCATCACTCGCACGCGTCCTCTGCTCCGAGCACTCGGCGCCGCGAGCAAGAAGGAGGCGTACTTGCCCGATATCGCCGACGAATCGATCGGCATGGTTGCGGGCGTTCGCGATAAGTACGCAGCCGCGATCGCGGCGTCCTGGGACGGACCTGCGACGGCGGAGCTCAATGCGGCGGACGTGGCCTTCAACGCACTCTGGTTTCGGATCTCGAGTCTCTATCTCCAGAATGACAGGGGCGTCAACAAGCTCATCTCGTCCGCCGGCTCGGCCGCCGGCGATGTGAAGAATCTGCGGGAAGGGCATCGCCCCCTCGTCATCTATCGCGAGCTCGAGACGGCGATCGGCGTGCCAGGCATGACGAATGCCAAGCCAAGTGAATCGCAGCAGCCGCCGATTTCCGAGGCTCAGGAGAAGTATCGCGAGATCCGGGACGCGTTCTTGCGTGGCGACGTGGGCTCGCTCTCGAAAGTGCAGAAGGTCGTCGAGGACGCGCAAGTGCTCGCGGGCCTTGCGGCACTTCTGTGTGCGACGGAGATCTTTTATGGATTCAAGCGCGAGATGGACGGCATCGTCGGAACCATCGCCGACAAGGCTCCGCTCACCACCAACTACACGAAGGTCTGCAACGGCTACATCAGCAAGTTCGAGGCGATAGCGAGCAACGCCGAGACAGAACTGAAGGCCGGCAAGACGATCGATGATGTCGGCAAGGAGGCGGTCAGTCAGTTCCAGGGAATCTGCGACGACAAGTTCCAGGCGGACATCAAGGACATCCAGGGGCGCATCAAGAACGTCAAGATCCTGGAGGCCCTGACGAAGGTACTCGCGATCATCGGCGTTGCGGCACTCACGGGTGGCGCTGCAGGCGCTGCGATCGGTGGTGCCCTTGAAGGTGCTGGCGCGAGTGCTGCCGTGATCGCGACCGGCGAGTTTGCAGCCGAGGTCGTCACGTTCACGCTCGTGTCACGGCTGGGTAACGAGGCGGTGTTCGGCAAGAACGACACGGGCCTCGGCGAGGATCTGATCACGAACGCGCTGATGTTCGGCTTCCTCAAGGCCGCGATGGCCGGCTACGGCCGCGTGTTCAAGGCCTACGCGCAGACGCATAAGACCGCCGTCGCCGTCGGCGGCGCCATGACCGGCATGCTTGGCCTCCAGATCTTTGCCGAGATCCATCACAAGCTCAAGACCGGCAAGATGATGGACTGGGACGAGCGCGCGGTCGGCATCTTTCAGAACGCGGTGATGATGGTCGCGCTCGCGCTAGGCGGTTATCTCGCGAAGCCAAAGGCGGAGCGCATTCGCGTCAAGATGCTCCAGTTCGCGGCGAAGAACGTACCGGGCGCGCTCGAGAAGATCGAAGCAAAGCTTGCCGGCCTGAAGACCGAGATCGACGGTCTCAAAGCGGGCGGCGGCAAGAAGGACATGGACAGGCTCGCCGATCTTCTCCAGAAGATCGAGAAGCTCTGGAACGAGCAAATCTCGGTGCTCGCGGATGCTGCGAAGGCCGAGAAGGAGAAGAAGGCCGAGGCGACGAAGGAGTTCCAGGAGCAGGTCGCGCAGATGGTCAACGAGATCGCGAAGCTCGATCTGCAACTCTCGCAGGCGGGCGTCGAGATCGACCTCGGCAGCGCCAAGAGCGGCAACTTCTACAGGCCGCTCTCGCCAGGCTACGTCGCGTTCAAGGAGGCCGGGCTCGAGGTCCTGAAGGACTTCTACAAGGAGAACGGCGGCACGTTCTCCGAGGTCAAGGGTAAGGAAGGCCTCTACGTCGGTAAGGACGCGAGCGGCGAGATCTTCTTCGTCAAGGACGACGTCGCGAACAGCTTCTTCGATCGCCCGACGGTCAAGCCACCGACCGAGGCCGAGGCGAAGGCGAACCGACTGGCGGCCAAAAAGGCGAAGCTGCAGAACAAGCAGCGCGCGGACCAACTACGCAAGCTGATCGGTCCGCACATCCAGGACGGCCACGTCGTCTACAAGTTCGGGCGCGTGGTAAATGGCACCGGGCTGGCGGCGGCGATGGACGCGAACACGCTGCCCGGTGCGGCCCGAGGCGACGTCGTGCCGCCGCTCGATGCGCTACCGGATACGCTCGGGCTCGGCACGGGGGCCGAGACCTTCGCGAAGCTCGGTGACACACCGATCGGCCAGGCCGCGCCGGAGCTGAGCGGTGGCGGTGGCTGGGCGCACGGCGCGAGTCCCGCGGACATGACGGCGAACCACGGCGACTACGCGAGCGCGCAGACGATCGCGGACGCAGTCGCGCTCACGCAGCTCCGGTCTGGGGTCCCGATCCTCGACGGCAGCATCAAGGAGATCTCGGTCACGCCCGACGGCACGTGGAAGGTGCCCGACGCGAAGGTGCGTATCAAGGCGACGCTCGCGGATGGCACCGAGGTCTTCATCTACGCCGACGCGACGGACATCGCGACTGGCCTTGGACCGCCCCGCGAGCTCGAGAGGGGCCAGATCAACGCGGATCGGGCGAAGGAGGCACGATTCAAGAGCACCCTCACGGGCGATGGCCGGCTGGTGTACGGCGACTCCGTCGGCGTCCAGAAGGGTGGCACGAAGGTGCTGGTCTCGGGTGGAAGCGCGACCGGTGCCTGGAATGCCAAGGTCGCGCGAAGCCTCGGTGCACTTGTGGACTGGATCGCAAGGGACTCGGCCAGCAAGGCGCCGCCGAAGTCCGAACACGCGGCGCGCAAGTACGAACAGATCCAGGATCAGCTCAATGCTGGTGAGATCACGCCGGCCGAGGCGGAGAAGCAGATGGCCGACCTACGTGCCTTCGATCCGGCGGCACTCCCGCGGAACGTGCAAGCCGCCGATTCCGCGATGAACGACGCAGGGATCACGCGCGGCGTGAAGGAGATCGCATCGATGACTCCGACCGAGGAGATCCCCGGCGAGAAGCCGGGACACGTGGAGGTGACGTTCACGGATGGAACGAGCGGCGTCTATGACCAGGTTGTCGTCTCGCATGGCACGAACCTCGGCGCGAAGGGCGCGATGCCCGGTGCGCTCACACTCGCGAAGGGCATCGAGATGCGTCCCATCGTCGTCGATGGCCAGGTCGTCGCGCTCGAGAGCGTGAAGCCGCCGGGAGCCGTGCGCGTTGTCGGCGCCGCGATGTGGAGCCGTGCGTGGATCGACGGAGGGTTTATCTCCGAGACGGAGTTCGTCAATGGCATGCCCGCTCGGGACGTCTACAGCAACGCCCTGCAGAACCAGGCGCTGAGCGCGCCACGCGACTCACCGGGCAACATGCTCATCCACAACACCGGGAACCAGGTCCCTACCGCAAACACGGTTCTCGGCGGCGGCGAAGTCGACCGGTAGTCGCGACGGCGGGCTCCGCTGCTCGCTCGGACCCAGCGCCTAGACTTAGACGTCGCCTTCGTTCGGTGGATACGGGCTCAACAACGAGGGAGCATGAAGCCACGGTTGTGGACCGTACTTGGCTTCGAGTTCTCGGCCGAGCTTCGGCAGCGAGATGCTGTTATTGTTGACGAGGCCACTGATGTTGTCGAACGCGCATTCCTCTTGCGGTGAGTCGACACGATTGTTGCCGAGGTTCGCGTAGATGAGGCTGGGCAAGTGCGCAGCGCACAGCGCCTCCATGCCGTTGCCGCCGATGTCGTTGAACGGGGCGCTGAGCAGGCGGAGCTTGCCGAGGTAGGGTGACGCCAGGAACGTGCGCAGGCCGGCATCCCCGATGGGACGAGACTTTCTTCCAAACACCACAGAGACGAGGCGCGCGAGATGAGGGGATGCCGCAATCGCGTCGACGTGATCGCCTGCATCGATGAAGGTGATCGCGCGAATTGGAGCGATGGCATACAACTCGGGCGCGCGCGAAAGGAACGTTGGCGCGTCGACGAAGGCGTGCTCGACGAAACCGCGATAAAAAACACTCGGAAGCGTGGTGATGGCGCGAACGTCGCTGTCCCACACCTGGCGATGTTGTTCGAGCAGAGCGGCCGCCTTGAGCCCGTACGTTGCAGCCGCGTACAGATCGTTGCGCCGGCGCTCGTCGCGTCCTGCAAGCTGTAGTTGCGTCAGCTCGGCCTGTGGATCGCTTCGCGGTACGCCCCATTCCGCGAATCTGCGCCGGGGTTCGTCTGAATCAGGATCGTGGATGACTTCCGCGACGAGATCACTCCTCCTCACGGCCGGCACACTAGCATGATGTGATTATGGGGGCGGCGTACGAAAATGCCATCAGCGTTGTCGATCATCGATCTGTGATCGGATGCCCGATGTCGACGCACGTGCCGCGCACGGCCAGGCATCGCTCGGCAGAACCTTCAAGACTCTATGACATGCGCGACCCCGGCGATCCTGCCCACGATGTACTCGCCGGTCGGCCAGAGGTCAGCGGCGAGCTGGCGAGAGGCGCCTACCGACCACATGGGATCGAACGACGACAGGATCC
>DAIRFU010000743.1:0-1183 GCA_036794935.1 Kofleriaceae bacterium
CACGTCCGCGACCGGGAAAATTACGCCATGATCGAACGCGACCGCCGACGGCTGGGTCTGGAACCCGAGCAGATCGAAGTCGAGCATCGCGTCGACGATCTCGCCGGTCCACGGCAGCGTGTCGAGCACGTCGCGGCCGGGAAACGGGGTGTGCAGGAACATGCCGATCCGGCCGCGGTGCCCCATCGTCCGCAGCGCGCGGGCGACGAGCAGCAGGTGATAGTCGTGGACCCAGATCGTCGCGTCACGCTGCGCGAGCTCGAGCGCGTGGCGCGCGTAGCGATCGTTCGCCTGCACGTACGCTTCCCAGTCGCCCGGGTTGCAGCAGACACGCGCCGGGAAGCCATGGAACAGCGGCCACAGCACGCGGTTGCAGAACCCGGCGTAGAACTGCTCGCGCACCGCGGGTGGCAGATCGAAGCGTGCACGCGCCGGCCGCTCGTTCGTGTCGATCACGACGCGTCCGTGGTTGCCGCGCTCCTGCCCACTCCAGCCGAGCCAGATCCCGTGCTCGTCGCGCAGCGCGGGCTCGAGCGCCGACACCAAACCGCCGACCTCGCGGCCGCGGCCGTACGTCATCGCCGGCGTACGGTTGGACATCACGAGCAGGCGGTAGCGCTTGCGCTGCGGCGCCTCGCGCGCGGGCATGATCGGCAGCGGGAGGTCGGCGCCGTGCCGGCTCTCGGCGAGCCAGTGCAAGAACGAGCGCGCGGCGCGCACGTCGGCTGCCCGCGCGTCGGTCTGCATGATGCGCGGGCCGACACCGATCGAGGCGTCGCCATCGTCGAGCTCGGCGAACATGTCTTCGTCCGTCAGGTCGTCGCCCATCGCGATCACGCGCACGCCGCGGATCCGATCGCGCACCCAGCTCACGGCGGTGCCCTTGTGAACACTTTGCTGCCGGACCTCGAGCATGTCGACCCCGGCCAGCCGCTCGAAGCTCGGCCGCTCCTCGAGCCACTCGTCGCACGCGGTCTCGACCGCCGTGATGAGGTCGGCGCGCTCCTCGGCGGCGACGCTGCGCCAGTGAAAGCAGAGCGAGAGCGACTTGCGCTCGGTGCGCGTGCCGGGCGTGGCCGCGAGCTCGGCGAGCTTGGCCTCGAGCGTGTCGAGCTCGGGCGCGCCGCCAGCGGGGCTCGCGCTCAGCTCGGGATCCCAGCGCCAGCTGCCGTGCTCGGCTGCC
>DAIRFU010000743.1:1193-3445 GCA_036794935.1 Kofleriaceae bacterium
TCCAGCAGGCGCTCGAGCGCGGTGTGCGCCTCGAGACGGGCCAGATGCATCCCGATGCACACGTGCGGTGCGTGCGCGAAGGCGATCTGGCGGCCGGCGTTGTCACGGCGCACGTCGAAGTGGTCCGGATCGGGAAAGATGTCCGGATCCCGGTTCGCCCCGGCGATCGATCGACTCGTGCGGCCGCCCCGAGACGACCACGACCTGGACGCCGGTGGCGACGAGCCGCGACAAGAGCTGCGCGGTCTCGCGATCGAGCGTCGCCTGTTCGAGCGTGGGCTTGAACTCGATCAGGGTGCCGTCGAGATCGACGAGCAGCGCGAGCTTGGGAGCGCGGGCGAGCGTTCGCCAGCGATCTGGACCATGGGACGAGGCAACACTAACGTACACGGATCGGTGCCTTTCTCGACGCGTTCACCACGACCGGCAAGCGCACCGCACGGAGCAGCATCGGCAGCGCGACGCCGCCCGTGACCAGGCTCATGTGGTCGATTTGTGAGTGGACATAGACGACGCGGGCCTTGCGCGCGCCGCGCAGGCGGCCGACGCGCGCGGATGGAAACCGGTCGAACACGACGGTCTCGGGTAACTCGGCGTGCAGCGCGTCGGTCCACCGCCGGGTATCGGCGGCGACATCGATCAGCCGCCGGTGCGGATCGGCGGCGAGCCAGTCGCGAAACGGCGCCGCCTCGCTGAACAGGGCATCGACCAGCACGATCGTATCGATGCGATCCTCGGCGAGCCACAGCGACAGGGTGCGGTGCGCGCCCGAGTGACCGACCGCGATGACCGGCCCCGCCGGCAACGCGTGGCCGAGGTCGGCCGCGACGGTGTCGAGCAGCTCGCCGAGCCGCGGCCACTGCACCGGATGGCGGCCGTTGCGCGGCGCCTCGCACGCGATGAACAGCGCGTTGATACCCGACGCCGCGAACTGTCGGGCGAGGTGATGCTTGCGCCAGGCGCGATCGACGCCCGTGTAAAAGCCGTGCACGTAGACGACCACTCCCGCGGTCGTCGCGTCGTAGCGAGCCGGCGTCCACACGTGCACCGGGCCGTGAGCCGTGCGCAGGCGCACGTGCTTCGCGCGGGCGGCCTCGGCGTGCCCGAGCAGGGCCACGCAGAGGATGCACGACACGATCGCGATGACGTGCCCGGTCACAACCCCGAAGACGGTGAGCTGGGCCCGGCGTTCACGCCCGAAGGTGAGACTACTTACGTTTAGGACGTGCTTTCGTGGTCCGCCTCGACTCCCGGTCGAGCAGGCGAATCTGTCGCTCGAGCGCCTCGCGCTCGGCGATGGCGGCATCGCGCTCGTGCTGGACGGCATCGCGCTCGGCGCGCACGGCATCGCGCTCGCGGCGGATTCGATCGCGCTCCTTGATCGCCTTGTCGACCTCGTGATGGGCCTCGGCGACCTGCTTCTCGAGTCGCAACCGCGCCTGCTCGGTGGCCGCGCGCTCGCGCCGGGAGACGTCGAGCCGCTGCATGATCTGGCGCGTGCTCGCGTTGGCATCGCGCAGCGCCTGCTCCTTCGCCTCGATCAGCGTCTCGTACGACGCGCGCTCGTCCGCGATCGATGTCTCCAGCGCGCCGAGGTTCTGGCGCTCGACGGCGAGCTTGTGCTGGGTGTCGGTCAGTGCCGTGCGCGACTGCGCGAGGCTATGCGTCATCCGCGCCTGCTCCGCCTTCTGCGCCTCGACCTCCCGATCGAGTGCCTCGCGATCGACACGCAGCTTCGTCACCGTCGCGTGCGTGAAGGATGCGACGCCGGTGAGCACCAGCACCATGAGGCCGGTGACCGCGAGCTGCGGGTTGCGCCGGCACCACAGCGAGAAGCGCAGCGCGCGCGAGCGATCGAGCGTGGTCGGCCGCCGATCGAGGTACGCCTGGAGCTCGTTCGCGACCGCCGCCGCGCTCGCATACCGCGCCTTCGGATCGGTCGCCATCGCCTTCTCGATCACGCGGCGCAGCCGGCGCGGGATCCGCTCGTCCTCCGGCGTGCGATCGAGCCGCGGCGGGCCCGCCGTCGAGCCGGCGACCTCCCACGCGCTCAGATCATCCTCCTCGCGCGGCAGCCACGGGGGCCGCCCGGCGAGCAGCCGGTACGCGAGCGCGCCGAGCCCCCACACGTCGATCGCGACGAGCACCGCGCGATCCGCGGCGATCCGCGCGTCGAGCGTGAGCGGCAGGCCGCGCGCCTGCTCGGGAGCCATGAACTCCGGCGTGCCGCGCACGCTGACCGGGCCCGTCGG
>DAIRFU010000146.1:0-12416 GCA_036794935.1 Kofleriaceae bacterium
TCCTGCGCTGGGACGACGGCACGCAGACGCTGTGGCACATCGATGCCGAGCGCGTGCCCCTGCCCGAGCCGCCCTGGGGCCCGATCTCGGAGCCGACCGGCGCGTGGCGCTGGGCGCTGACCTCGTACGACGAAGATCACTACGCGCGCGACGAGGCCGAGTGGTGGGAGATCACGTGGCGCAGCGCCACCGCGCTCGATGCCACGTACCGGCGCCGCGTCACCGTGCGCACCGTCGACGGCTCGACGATCCCGTGCGCGAACGCGCCGAGCTGGAGCTACGAGGACGCGTACGTGCTCGACGGCGTGCGGGAGGAGGAGCACTGGCACCTGCGCGAGGTGGCCGTCGAGCCCGGCGAGCACCCGTGCCTGGCGCCGACGCCGACGCGCACGCTCGACGAGGCGACCGCCGAGCAGATCGGCGACTATCTCGTACTCGAGTGGCGCGGCAAGCGCCGGCAGGTCCTGCACCGCCCCGACTGAATGTATCCTTGCCGGCCATGGCTCACTCGAGCTTCCCGGTCTCCGATCCGATCGTCATCTTCGCGATGGTCGCGTGCCTGATCCTCGTGATCCCGTTCGCGATGGCCAAGCTCAAGATGCCGTCGCTGGTCGGCCTGTTGCTCGCCGGCGCGATCCTCGGCCCGAACGCCTTGCACGTGCTCGAGCGCGACCAGTCGTTCGTGTTGCTCGGCAAGGTCGGGTTGATGTTCATCATGTTCATCGCAGCGCTCGAGGTCGATCTCGGCGTGTTCAAGAAGTTCGGCGTTCACGCGGCGGTGTTCGGGGTGCTCACGTTCGGGATCCCGCTCGCGGCGGCCACGCCGGTGGCGTTCTACGTGCTCGGCTACGCGGTGCTCCCCGGGATCCTGCTCGCGAGCGTGTTCTCCTCGCACACGCTGCTCGCGTACCCGATGGCGAGCAAGCTCGGCATCGCGAAGAACCGCGCCGTGACCACCGCCGTCGGCGGCACGATGATCGCGGATACGGCCGCCCTGCTGCTGCTCGCCGTGATCGTCGGCATCAAGGTCGGCGGTTCGATCGACCAGGCGTTCTGGCTGCACCTGCTGGTCTCGCTGGCGATCTACGCCTTCCTGATCTTCTTCGGGCTGCCGAGGGTCGGACGCTGGCTGTTCCGCCGTGCCAAGGAGGATGGCAACGTTCAGTTTGCGTTCGTTCTCGCCGCGGTCTTCGTGTGCGCCGCCACCGCCCACCCGGCCGGCGTCGAGCCGATCGTCGGCGCGTTCCTCGCCGGCCTCGCGCTCAACCGGCTCATCCCGCACAACGGCACGCTGATGAACCGGATCGCGTTCGCGGGCGAGGCCGTGTTCATCCCGTTCTTCTTGATCTCGGTGGGCATGCTGCTCGACGCGAGCGTCCTGTTCACCGGCTTCGATACCTGGATCATCGTGATCTACATGACCGGTATGGTGCTGATCACGAAGTTCGCGGCCGCCGAGGCGACCCGTCTGGTCCTGCGCTTCGACAAGGCGGAGGCGCGGGTCGTGTACTCGCTCACGCTCGCGCAGGCGGCTGCCACCCTCGCGGTCGTCCAGGTCGCGTTCAACGTCGGCCTGTTCGACAAGACGGTGGTCAACGGATCGATCGTGATGATCCTCGTGACCTGCACGATCTCGCCGATGATCATGGCGCGGTTCGGACCGGAGGTCGCGAAGCGGGAGGCCGCGGCGGCTGCCACCGAGAACGTCGGACCACGGCAGCGCATCCTCGTCGGGCTGCGTACGCTGGTCACCGCACAGCCGATGATCGAGCTGTCGTTGCTGTTACGCGACCCCGCCCAGCGACAACCGCTCTATCTCGTGCACGCGGCGCGCGATGACGACAACGTCGACCACACGGTCGCGCGCGCCGAGAAGATGCTGCACGACGCGGTCATCCTGTGCTCGTCCGCCGATGTTCCCGCCGAGGTCTCGACGAGCATCGATCACACGATCAGCGCCGCGCTCGTGCGTGCGACCAAGGAGATCCAGGGCTCGCACGTCGTCCTCGACTGGACGTTCGACATGCCGACCGGCGACGCGGTGCTCGGCTCGACGGTCGACGAGCTCCTGCGCACCAATAGCGGCACGCTCGTGCTGTTCCGGAGTCGCCACCCGGTGACCACGACGCGCAGCATCTCGCTGGCGGTTCCGCCGCTCGTGTTCCATCGCGAGAGCCTCGCTGCAGCCACCATCGCGGTCAGGCGGATCGCCCACCAGCTCGGCGCGCCGATCGAGGTGCTCGCCGACGACGAGACGTGGGCACGGTGCCGCAGCGTACTCGAGAGCGCGAAGCCGGAGGTCAAGATGACCCACCACCCACTCCCGACCTGGGATGGCCTGCGCCAGGCGGTCTACGATCGCGGTTCGACGAGCGACCTGCTGGTGTTCCTCGGCTCCCGCACCGCGAGTCCCGAGCTCGCGCGCACGGTCATCGAGATTGCCGAGCACTTTCCAGACGCCAGCGTCGCGCTCGTCTACGGGACGGACAAGTCGCTGCGCAGCGACGCCTCGCAGCTGGTCCCGGCCCCGGTCCCGGCCGCGGCGGGCTGACGCGACGACGGCCGGTGCTCTCGCGACCGGCCGTCTCTGCATCGTGTCTGGTGGGCGCTGCAGGGATTGAACCTGCGACTTATTCCGTGTGAAGGAATCACTCTCCCGCTGAGTTAAGCGCCCGTGAGAGGCATGTTGTCTACCAATGCCGGGCATGGGGTGTCAATCGGCAGCTGTGATACGACCGCAGCATGCAGCGAAACATCGTGAGGACGGCGGAGGCGCCGGCGGCGATCGGCCCCTATTCGCAAGCGGTGGCGGTCCCGGTCGGCGACAGGCGAATGCTCTTCTGCAGCGGCCAGATCGCGCTCGACCCGGCGACCGGCGCCATGGTCGAGGGCGACGTCGGGGAGCAGACCCGGCAGGTGCTCGCCAACCTGGGGGCCGTCCTGTCGGCGGCGGGGGCCGGCTTTGCCGACGTGGTCAAGACCACGATCTATCTCGCCAGCATGGACGACTTCGCCGCCGTGAACGCGATCTACGGGGAACGGTTCGTGCACGATCCACCGGCACGCGCGACCGTCCAGGCGGCGAAGCTGCCGCGCGGAGCACTCGTCGAGATCGACGCCATCGCCGTCTTCTAGCCAGGAGAGTCCCATGTCCACGTCATCCATCGAATCGGTACTCACCGAGACGCGCAGCTTCGCGCCGCCGAAGGAGTTCGCGGCCGCCGCTCGCGTCGGCAGCATGGCCGATTACGAGAAGCTGTACCGCCGCGCCGACGAGGACCCCGACGGGTTCTGGGCGGATATCGCGGGCGAGCTCGCGTGGGACAAGCGCTGGAATCGCGTGCTCGACTGGAAGCTCCCCGACGCGAAGTGGTTCGTCGGCGGCCGGCTCAACGCGAGCGCGAGCTGCCTCGACCGCCACGTCACGACCTGGCGCAAGAACAAGGCGGCGCTGATCTGGGAGGGCGAACCGGGCGACACGCGCGTGCTCACGTACGGCCAGCTTCACCGCGAGGTGTGCAAGACGGCGAGCGCGCTGGTCGAGCTCGGCGTGCGCGCCGGCGACTTCGTCGCGATCTACCTGCCGATGATCCCCGAGGCTGCGATCGCGATGCTCGCGTGCGCCCGGCTCGGCGCGCCGCACACGGTCGTGTTCGGTGGGTTCTCGGCCGAGGCGGTCGGGGACCGCGTCAAGGACGCGAAGGCGAAGGTCGTGATCACCGCGGACGGCGGCTGGCGTCGCGGTCAGGTGGTGCCACTCAAGGAGAACGTCGACCGCGCGATCGAGGGCACCGAGGTCACGCGCGTGCTCGTCGTCAAGCGCTGCGGCAACCCGGTCACGATGACGGCCGGGCGCGACCACTGGTGGCACGAGCTCGTCGAGGCCGCGCCACCGAGGCGCGAGCTCGAGAGCTTCGACAGCGAGCACCCGCTGTTCTCGCTGTACACGAGCGGCACGCCCGGCAAGCCGAAGGGCATCCTGCACACGACCGCCGGCTACCTGACCGGCGCGTACTACACGACGAAGCTGGTGTTCGACCTGCGCGAGGACGACATCTTCTGGTGCACGGCCGACATCGGCTGGGTCACCGGCCACAGCTACGTGGTGTACGGCCCGCTCGCGAACGGCGCGACGGTCCTGATGTACGAGGGCGCGCCGAACCACCCGGGGCCGGATCGGTTCTGGGAGCTGATCGCCAAGTACGGCGTGACGGTCTTCTACACGGCACCGACCGCGATCCGTGCATTCATGCGCTGGGGCGACGGCTGGCCGGCGAAGCACGATCTGTCGTCGCTGCGGCTGCTCGGCTCGGTCGGCGAGCCGATCAACCCCGAGGCCTGGATGTGGTACCGCAAGCAGATCGGCGGCGATCGCTGCCCGATCGTCGATACCTGGTGGCAGACCGAGACCGGCGCGATCATGATCTCGCCGCTGCCCGGCGCCACCCCGACAAAGCCCGGCTCGGCGACCCGGCCGCTGCCCGGCATCGCCGCCGACGTCGTGCTCAAGGACGGCACGCCCTGCAAGGCGAACCAGGGTGGCTTCCTCGTGATCAAGAAGCCGTGGCCGTCGATGCTGCGCACGATCTTCGGGGACCACGAGCGCTACGCGCAGACGTACTTCGGTGAGGTCGAGGGCTGCTACTTCGCCGGCGACGGCGCGCGCAAGGACGAGGACGGCTACTTCTGGGTGATGGGGCGCGTCGACGACGTCATCAATGTCGCCGGCCACCGGCTGTCGACGATGGAGGTCGAGAGCGCGCTGGTCTCGCACCCGAAGGTGGCCGAGGCGGCAGTCGTCGGCCGACCTGACGATCTCAAGGGCCAGGCGATCGTCGCGTTCGTGACGCCACGCCAGGGCATGGTCGCCGACGAGGCGCTCGCCAGGGAGCTGCGCGAGCACGTGGTGGCGCAGATCGGCGCCCTCGCCCGCCCCGAGGAGGTCCGGTTCGCCGAGGCGCTGCCGAAGACCCGCTCCGGCAAGATCATGCGCCGCCTGTTGCGCGACATCGCGAGCGGCTCGAAGGCCAAGGGCGACACGACCACGCTCGAGGATCAGGGCGTGCTCGAGCGGCTCGCCCAGGCGTTCGCGCAGGAAGAGTGAGCTACTTGCTCGTCGCGGTCTCGACGTCGAGCTCGGGATCGTCCTGCGGCTCCGCGACCTCCTCGGGCACGCTGGGCGAGTCGTCCATCGCGGGCATCTCGATCTTCGACTTGCCGAACGTGACCGGCGTCTCGGCGGGCAGCGTCGAGGGCTTCGCCGTCGCGACGACGTACTTCGCGAGCAGCCGGACCAGCTGCTCGTGCGCCTTGCGCACGTAGCTCTTCCTGAGCGGGCGCAGCGTGTTCGTGACGATCGAGAACGCCAGCGGGCGCGCCGGATCGAGATCGAGCACGCCCGAGAGCGCGATGACCGTCGAGAGCGTGCCGGTCTTGCCGTGGATGTGGCCGCGGATCTCGCCGGTCCGGAACCGATGCCGGAGCGTGCCGTCGGTGCCGGCGATCGAGAGCGAGTCGAGCCACGCCTTCGCGAGCTTGGTGCCGCAGCCCGGCTCGAACCCGGCGGCGGCCCGGATGACCGAGACCAGCTCCTGTGGTGTGATCCGCGTCCGATACGACAGGCCGGAGCCGGTATCGATGATGACGTCCTCCTTGTCGAGCTGCGAGTGGCGCTGCAGCCAGCCATACATCGCGTCAAGCGCGCCCTCCATCGTCGGTGTCGTCCGCCGGGACAGCGCGGCCGCGGTCATCACCACCCGATCGGCGAGCCAGTTGATGCTGCGCTTGTTGACGCGCCGGACGATGTCCTTCAAGAGCTGCGACTCGTGGCGTGCGAGCTCGACCGGCAGGCCGCTGGCGCCGACGGAGTTGCCGATGAAGTCGCCGAGCTCGAGGACGCGCATGCCGCCGGTGACCGTCACGTTGTGCGCGCGCAGCGCCGCGATCAGCGCGTGCGATGCGACGGCCGTGCGCTCCTTCGTGTACAGCGCGTACATCGTCTCGCGGCCCTTGCCGATGAGACCGGTGATCGTGAGCCGGATCCGCTTCTGCCCGGCCGCGTCGGTGATGACCTCCTTGTCGAACTTGAGGCGGTGCCGCTTGCGCGACCACCTGGCGGTCTTCGCCTTGACCACGATATCGAGCAGATCGAAACCCGCCGGCGCGGTCGCGGTCGGATGCTCGCCCGGCGACGTGGCCTTGATCTCGACGGGGACCATCGCCCGGAAGATGCCGTCGCGAGTCGGATCGCTGCCGACCAGGATGTCACCGTCGAGTTGCTTGACGCCGCGCGCGACCAGCTGGTCCGCGAGATCGGCCATGTTGTCGGTCGACAGCGTCGGATCCCACGTGCCGAGCAGGTAGATGCCGCCGTGAACCACGCCCTTGCGATCGGGCTCGGCGCCGAGCAGGCGCGTCGTGTAGCGGAACGTCGGCCCGAGCAGCTCGAGCGCGGTCGCCATCGAGATCATCTTGACGTTCGATGCCGGGTTGAGGGCGTCGTCCGCGTTGACCGCGAACAGCGGCTCGCCGGTACGCGCGTCGGCGACGTAGAGCCCGGTGATCCCGTTCTTGAGCGGACCGCGCAGCAGCTTCTCGATCTGCTTCGCGATGTCCTCCTCGAGCGTCAGCGGCTCCTCGCGCCGGCCGACCACCTCGCGTGCTGGCCGTAGCTCGCCGGCCACCGAGAACGCGACGCGCGCGTGCGCGCTCGCCGAGTCCTTGCCGTGACTCGTCCCGCGCTTCGGCACGTGCCGCGAGCTGGAGGTCCGCGTGCGCTTGGCCGACTTCGTGGCCTTCGTCGCGTGCTTGGTCGCGTGCTTGCTCGCCGTCTTGGTCGGCTTCGCCAGCACCTTCGTCGCACGCGTCTTGGGCGCGGCCCCGGCCGGGATCGCAAACGCGAGCAGCGCGAGCAGGACGAGCAGGCGCTTCACCGCGAGCCTCGGAGCATCACGTAGGTCGCGCCGTCACCACCGTCGGCGGGTGCCGCCGACGCGAACGCGTGGACCAGGCCCGAGGACGCGCCGAGCAGGTCGGCGAGCACCGCTTCGCGCAGCGGCGCGCCGTGCTCGGAGTGCGTGCCCTTGCCGTGTACTACCAGCACGCAGCGGCGGGCGAGCTGGCGCGAGTCGATCAGAAAGCGCCGGAGCTGCGCGAGTGCGGGTTCCACCGTCATGCCGTGCAGGTCCAGTGTCGCCTCGGCTCGCACCTTGCCCGCACGAAGCTCACCGATCTGTGCATGCGAGACGCCCGCGGAGCGCGCCGCGTAGCGCATGCTGTCGCCATCGACCGTCAGCTTCTCCTCTGGCGGCAAATGAACCACACGTATTGAAGACGGCGGCGGCGGACGTACGTTCACGCGGTCGCGTCGCTCGAGCGGCTTCGCGTCGCCGACCGCCTCGAGAAACAGTGCGCGATCTTCGGGAGTCAGCACCTCACGCTTCACGCGCGATCCGGTGGACTTACCCTTCATCCTTCCATTGTGTACTCGTCCCTCGACGATTCGGCCAAAAATGTTGCTAAAGGCAACGACCGGCGCCGATCGCAGCTTTGACGCGAGCCGGCTTGCGCGCATGTCGCCTGCCGGGGCACCTTCCCGTCGATGTCGTCGTGTCCTCGCGTAGCGTACTTCTGCATGGAGTACGGGCTCGATTCATCGTTCCCGATCTATGCCGGTGGCCTCGGCATTCTCGCCGGCGACCACATGAAGTCCGTTGGCGATCTTCACGTGCCGGTCACCGGTATCGGCCTGTTCTGGGACGAGGGGTACACCCGCCAGCTCATCGGCCCTGGTGGGGTGGTCGAGGACCACTACCCCAAGACCCCTCGCGACGCACTGCGCCGCGTCGACGTGCGGATCGAGGTGACCATTCGCGGCAAGAAGGTGCCGTGCCGGGCATGGCAGGTCGACCGCTTCATCACCTCGCGGCTCTACCTGCTCGAGCCCGAGCGGGACGAGGATCGCTGGATCACCCAGCGCCTGTACGGTGGCGGGGTCGAGGACCGGCTCGCGCAGGAGATCCTGCTCGGCGTCGGCGGCGTCCGCCTGCTGCAGGCGCTCGGTGAAAAGATCGACGTCTACCACTTCAACGAGGGCCACGCGGTGTTCGCCGGCCTCGAGCTGCTCCGCCAGGAAGTCTTCGGAGGCGCGACGCTCCCCGAGCGACTGACGCGGCTGCGCCCGCACGTCGTGTTCACGACCCACACGCCGGTGCCCGCCGGCAACGAGGTCCACGACCTCGACGTCATGCGCAAGATGGACGCCGACCTCGGCTTCACCGACACCGAGCTCGAGCTGATCGGCGGCGACCCGTTCTCGATGACCGTCGCCGGCCTGCGGCTCTCGCGGCTCGCCAACGGCGTCGCCGCGCTGCACGGCGATACCGCGCGCGACATGTGGAAGGACGTCGAGGGCGCCGCTCCGATCATCAGCGTCACCAACGGCGTCCACGCGCCGACCTGGCAGGACGCGCGCGTCCGTGCCGCGCTCGTCGCCGACAAGCCGCGCGACCAGCAGGACGCCGAGCTGTGGGAGGCCCACCAGGCGATGAAGCAGGACCTGCTCGACGAGATCGAGCGCCGCACCGGCGTCCAGCTCGCGCTCCAGGGCCTCTTGCTCGGCTTCGCGCGCCGCGCCGCCGCGTACAAGCGCGCCGACCTCATCCTCGCCGACGACAAGGCGCTCCGGCGCCTGTTCGATCACGGGGTCCAGCTCGTCTACTCCGGCAAGGCGCACCCGCGCGATCTCGCGGGCAAGTCCCTCGTCGGTCGGCTCGTCGAGGCGGTGCGCAAGCACCCCGGCAAGGTCGTGTTCCTCGAGAACTACGATATGCGGCTCGGCGCGCTGCTCACGCGCGGCGTCGACGTCTGGCTCAACAACCCGCGCCGCCCACTCGAGGCCTCGGGCACGAGCGGCATGAAGGCCGCGATGAACGGCGTGCCGAACCTGTCCATCCTCGATGGCTGGTGGCCCGAGGGCTGCGAGCACGGGGTGACCGGCTGGAAGATCGGCGATCCGGATCCGAAGGATGATCCGTTCGACGAGAAGGACGAGCTCCGCGTCGACCGCCGCGACCGCGAGCTGCTCCACAAGACGCTCGAGCTCGAGGTGCTGCCGGCGTATCAGAGCCGCGCGAAGTGGACCTCGATCATGCGCGCGTCGATCGCGATGTCGCAGTGGCGGTTCTCCTCCGATCGAATGATCGAGGAGTACGTGCAGCGCGTGTATCGCGGCGAGTGACCGTGTCGCGGCGGCGGCTCAGCGCTTGCGGCCGAGATCGCTGAAGTCCTCGTCGCCCGTGATCGGGCTCGCCGAGCCGATGTCGGTCTGCCAGTCGACGAGCTGCGAGTCGTCGACGGCGATCTCCTTCTCGCGCCAGTCGGCCGACTGCACCGCGGTCTCGGGCTCGGGATCGGCGCTGACCTCGGTGCCGCGGCGTCCGTTCGGGCGCGGCAGGTGCGTTGGCGGTGGCGTCGCCGCGGCTTGCGGGCGGCGCGCGTTGCCGCCGAGGCCGCTGCGCGAGATGCCCGTGTTGCTCTGGCGGAACCGGTTCGCGGTCGCGGTGCGCGCGCGGACCGGCGCGACGCGTGGTTCGTCGCCCTTCTCGAGCTCGGAGATCAGATCACCGAGCGGCCGATCGGCTGCGGACGTCGGAGCCGGGATGTTGGGACCGATCGCGACGGGCACCGCGTTCGCGGCACCGGAGCTCGGTGCAGTCACGCCCGGCGGCGGACCGAGCACCGAGCGGCCCGATGCGCTCGCCTTCACGGCCTCCGGCGCCGTCGCGGCCGCGCCGAGCGAGCGAGCGCCGATGTCGGCGATGCACGCCCAGATGATCGCGGACGGGATGTGCTCGCACAGGTTCGGGATCCCGATCGTCTCGACGACGAGCTGCGCATCGAGCCGTCCCGCACCGAGGCACGCGGTCAAGAGCCGCGCCCAGAGCGGACGCGGCAGGTGTGCCGCGAGCACGTCTGGCGTCACGTGGCGGAGCACGTCATCGGGCGTTCCGATGTTCAGATCGAGCGCCGAGCGCAGCGCATCGCCGAAGAACGCCTTCATGTTCATGGCGTCACCGCGTTGGCCACCCCGGCACGCGCCGCCGCGGCGACGATGCACGCCCACAGCACCTCGTGCGGCAGGTGGCGCGCGAGCAGCTCGGGCGTGACGGTCTCGAGCACGCGCTCGGGCGTCATCGCCCCCGCGGCAAGCGACGCGGCGAGCACCTTGCTGAGCAGCTCGGGCGGCAGGTGATTGGCGAGCACGTCGGGCGTGGCGTGCGCGAGCACGTCGGCTGGGTTGAAGATCTCGTTCTGGAGACCTGACTCGACAACACGAGCGAACCACGCCTGGCGCTGGTCGGACATCCCGTTACGGTACACCTATTTACCGCAGTAATTCTCGAAATTCCCGAGACAAAGCTTGCATTGCCGCGAGGCGTCTTGCACGGTCGATCGAGGGATGTCCGAAGCACGCGCAAAGCTATCGTCGGGCACGCTGCTGTACCGATTTGTCGATGGCTCGGTGGAGGTTCTGCTCGTTCATCCCGCGGGCAACTACAACCGGCGCGCGCCGTGGGGCATCCCGAAAGGCGCACCCGATCCGGGTGAAGAGCTCGAGGCGACCGCGCGACGCGAGACGCTCGAAGAGACCGGGCTCGAGATCGTGGAGCCGCTGGTCGATCTCGGTCACGTCGATTACACGCGATCGAAAAAGCGAGTTCACGGGTTCGCGGGGAGGGCGCCTGAGGGGGCGACTCCCCGCTGCGCGTCGTGGGAAGTCGACAAAGCGGAGTTCATCGAGATCACCCGGGCGCGGCGCATCATTCACCCGGACCAGGCCGCACTGCTCGATCGCTTGCAACGTCACCTCGGCACGCTCGAGGAGGATGCAAGTGCCGAGAAGACCTCGGCCTGAGCAGGCTTCCTCGTCGAGAATCGCAGGCCGACACGTGTCGCTCTTCCTGACACGCGGATTGATTGCCCTCGACAAAAATGCGCGGTGTGGCAACACTGTAATGCCGTAGTTTGACTCTCCGCCGCAGGAGCGGTCGCGCAAGCACCTGAAATGGTGTCGGCGCCCACGACCTAGCAGGACGGGCTGCTTGTGTGCCGATTTTCGGTGCGCAACGTGCAGAGGAACGGATAGCGACCTCGTTCGTATCCGTGAAGGGAATCACGACCGAAGTGCAACGATTGAAGAGAAACCGACGTCTTACCCAGAATCAGGAGTAACCCCGCCATGGCCACCTCACATCCAGCTCGTCGCCGGCAGCGCACCGCATCGCGCCGGACCTCGGCTCATGCGCGGACTCACGGTACGCGTCAGAACCGCGCGGCCGCACCCGGCAATGTGACGCACTCGCCCGCTCCCGCCCTCGCCGCTCCGGCTCGCGCCGAGACCGAGGCGCCGGCGCGTCCGCGCGTTGCGGCGGCAGAGGTCGCGACCGAGACGGCGCGTCCGGCCGCCAAGCCGATTCGTACTCCTGACAGCGACGATCACCTCGCGGCCTACTTCCGTCAGCTCGCCGAGCACGAGCTGCTGACGCCGGAGGACGAGCGCGAGCTCTCGCAGGGGATCGAGGACACCGAGATCATGACGTGGGAGCGCGTGTTCGCGCGTGCCGACGTCGTGGCGCCGCTCCTCGCTCTCGTCGAGCCCAACCTCGAGCAGCCGGTCAAGTTCCCGAAGCTGGTCAAGCAGGCCGAGGACATGCTCAAGACCAAGAAGGCGCAGAAGGACTCCAGGCAGCTGAAGAAGCTGGCTGGCTGCGCGAAGGACGTCGCCGGGCAGCTGCGCGGTCTCGATCTCGATCGCGTGCACATCGACGCGGTCGTGCGCGAGCTGTACCGCGCGCGCGAGGCCGCACTCGCCGGTGTCGAGACGTGGTGGACCGACGGCTCGTCGAAGGATGCCGGCGCGTACGTCGACGAGGTGCGCCAGGCACACCGCGATGCCGCGAACCTGCGCGACGAGTTCGTGCGCGCGAACCTGCGTCTCGTCGTCACGATGGCGCGCCGCTACGACCGTGGCGGTATGCCGCTCGCCGATCTGATCCAGGAGGGCAACCTCGGGCTCATGCACGCGGTATCGCGCTTCGATTACCGTCGCGGTCTGCGCTTCTCGACCTACGCGTGCTGGTGGATCCGCCACGCGATCGGGCGCGCGCTCGCCGACAAGGCGCGTGCGGTGCGCATCCCGGTGCACATGCTCGAGGCGCAGCAGCAGCTCGAGAAGGTCCGCCAGCAGCTGGTCGGCGAGCTCGGCCGTCCGCCGACGCCGCAGGAGCTCGCGAAGGCCGCCCGCGTGCCGCTCGCGAAGCTCAACCAGATGCATCGCTACATCATGGGCCAGCCGATGTCGCTCGACCGGCCGGTCCACGATGACGACGATCGCAGCTTCGGCGACACGATGGCCG